>JABHUV010000215.1 GCA_018658605.1 Planctomycetaceae bacterium
AAGTGACCGTTATGGTGAACGTTGGGGACGACACTGGATGGACGTTTGGCGCTACAGTGATTGGTCAGGATATAAAGCAGAAGTTCGCAATAGCCAAAAACATGTTTGGCACTGGCGTGATTGGATTATTGATTCACTCAATGAAGATAAAAGCTACGCTACGATGGTACAACACATGTTGGCAGGTGACGAAGTTGCGCCCACGGATCCCGCAGCATTAAGTGCGACCGGTTACTTAGTTCGCAGTTGGTATAAATTCAATCGACACACTTGGCTTGATAAGACAATTGAACACAGCGGAAAAGCTTTTTTGGGATTGACGATCGGTTGTGCTAAATGCCACGACCATATGTACGACCCGATTTCCCAACGAGCCTATTATGAATACCGTGCGATTTTTGAAACACATGATGTTCGCGACTCTAAAGTCGCGTCTTCGGTGAATCCCCTTGGGCAAACGATTCCTCGAGTGTTCGACAAACGACTGAATGACCAAACCTATGTGTTTTTAAGAGGCGATGATCGGACACCTAAAAAAGACGAGGTCATGTTGGCCGGTATTCCGCCGGTGTTTGGCACACCTCTTGAAGTGGAAGCAGTGAAATTACCCGCAGCTGCGTTCTATCCCGGTTCAACTGATTTGGCTCAACAACAGGATCGAGTTAGAGCGGAAAAAGAATTGATGTCGGCAACAAACCAGTTGAAATTGGCAGAGACTTTAGTCCAAACATTAATACAAGAAAAAGTCGTTGAAGATAGCAGGGATGAAGAGAAGGAAGAAGAAGGAAAAAAAGAACCTCTGGTTACCACTAAGAAACAAGTGGTGATTCTGCTGGATGAGTTTAATGAACTTGATAATCAACGTTGGAAAATAATCGAAAGCGATTGGAAACTAAAAGATGGAGCACTGGTTCAAAATGAACTGGGTGACCATAAGCGGCGGATTGAATTGCAGATGGAGTTGCCACAGGATTTTGAGTTAACGGTTGACGTGACAATTCGAGGCGGTAATAAATGGAAATCCATTGGGTTTGATTTTGATACAAAAGAAGACAGCTCTTTAGGGTTTTATGTCAGTGCCTTTGCTGGCGGACCAAAATCACAGTTTACCGAGCAAGTTGATTCCGCGATCGTGTATCGAAAAGATGGCACATTGCCCCAAAATATCAAACTCAAGGAGAAAATCTCAATTCGCTTCTTGATTCAAGGACAGCTTGCCAATGTATATCTCAATGGTGAGTTTGTTCAAGCTTTGAGTTTTACTCGAGTTCGTGCAAAAGGGCCTTTGCAGTTTTGGACCTTTGATAGCCAAGGCACAATTGATTCATTGAAAATCAGCACCTTAGCTGCCGATGCTATTCTGGAATTGCCAAAAACGGGTGCGACCAAGGAACCTCCAAGCAGCTTGCCATTAGCTGATCGGTTAGCTTCCGCAGAGTACGCGGTTAACATTGCTAAGCTCGCAGTAGATGTGAAGCAACAACAAATGACATTTGTTTCTGCTCGGACTGCAGCGGATAAGGCAAAGTTTAGAGCATCACCACCGTCCGCAGATGTTATTACGGAACTGAATCAAAAGGCATTTTTAGCGGAGCAAGCTATGAAACTTTTGCAGGCCAAACACGGGGAGGGTGTTGCACAAGGGGCCGTGAATGCGGCGAAAGCGAAAGTTGCGACGATAGATAATGATACAAATAAAAAGGAGCTTGATAAGACTCTCCAAGCGGCGCAGGTCGCGAAGGAAAAGGTTGCGAAACTTAGCAAGGAAGAAATGGCAGCCGAAGCGTATTCTCCACTAGGTCCAACCTACCCTCAGACGAGTAGTGGTCGTCGCCTTGCTTTTGCTAACTGGATCATTTCACGCGACAACCCGCTGACCGCTCGAGTGGCGATAAACCATATTTGGTTAAGACATTTTGGTAAAGCGTTGGTGCCCTCCGTGTTCGATTTTGGACTCAATGGCCAGTCACCTTCACATCCAGAGTTGTTGGATTATTTGGCGGTCGAGTTAATGGAAAACAATTGGAGCATGAAGCATATTCACCGTTTGATCATGAATAGTCGTGTATATCAGATGCGGTCCTCGGCTGCATCTGAATCCGTCCGGAACAGACAACAGGATCCGAACAACAAGTTCTTGTGGCGTATGAATTCACGACGAATGGAAGCGGAAGTGTTACGTGATAGTGTGCTACATGTTTCTGGAGTATTGGATTTAAAAATGGGAGGCCCTGAAATTCCATTTGCTGATGGTATGAACAATTATCGACGTAGTGTCTATTTTCAAACTGCCTATGAAAAACAGATGACATTTTTACAACTCTTCGACATTGCAAGCCCTGAGGAATGTTATGAGAGAAAAGATAGTATTATTCCGCAGCAGGCGCTGGCACTGGCTAATAGCCCATTAGCCAAGCGTCAATCGCGCATATTGGCAGATAACATAATGCAACAACTTGACGACAGAGACGTTCTGAAATTCATTCAAAAGGGATTTAATCAGATTTTAGGGCGCCCACCGAGCACACGCGAACTGACCGTTTGCCAAAAATTCATTAGCCAACAAACCTTAAAACTGAGTAACCCCGAAGTGTTAACTAAATTTGACTCGGGAGCCCAAGTAGATATTGCTCCTGCTGAAGATCCTCAGATTCGAGCTTGTGAAAACTTAGTGTTAGTTTTGTTAAATCACAACGAGTTCATAACGATACGGTAACTCAGAGGAATTTATTTATGATCGAACATTTAGACGTAAATCGCGCATCACGTCGTCGTTTTCTTGCTGGTACCGGTATGGGGTTTACGGGTGTTGTTCTTAGAAGCATGTTCGCGGAAGAGGGGTTTGGGAATGAAGGTAGCGTGGAACCTGGTCGGTTGCATTTTGCACCTAAAGCGAAGAATGTGATTTGGCTGTTCATGGTCGGCGGCACGAGCCATATGGAAAGTTTTGATCCTAAGCCAGTACTCAACAAGTACGCTGGCCAAAGTATTGGTGATACTCCGTTTAAAGATGCGTTGACTAATAAATACAATGAGCAGAACCTTCGAGTTGTTGTGCCTAATGATGCCAATGGCCATATTTGGCCTAATGTTTATCCACTACAAGTTGGTTTTCGAAAACATGGCGAAAGCGGGATTGAAGTTAGCGATTGGTGGCCGCATTTAAGTAAACAGATAGATGAATTATCGATTTGTCGCGGCATGTGGACTACCGATAATAACCACGGTGCACAATTACAATTTCACACGGGTCGTCATCGTCTAGATGGATTCTTTCCGACCATTGGTTCGTGGATTCATTACGGTCTAGGCACGCTCAATGAGAATCTCCCGAAATTCATTGTGATGGGGACACCCATTGCTGATTGTTGTGGCGGCAAAGAGGCACATGGTGCGAGTTATTTGGGGCCAGAACATGCCGGGGTGCAATTAAATGTAGATCCAAAAAATCCATTACCCTTTGCGGCACCGGGTAATGAGATATTCCGCGAAGAACAGTTAGCTCAATTTCAGCTACTTGGCGAACTCAACGGTATTGCACAACAGGATTACCCCGACGATGCAGCCATGAAGGCTCGCATTAAGTCGTATGAATTGGCATTTCGAATGCAGAGCGCAATTCCGGAAATTGTTCGTTTTCAGGATGAAACGAAAACTGCGCAATCCATGTATGGATTGGACCAAAAAGAAACGAAGACGGTGGGACAACAGTGCCTAGCAGCGCGGCGTTTGGTCGAGCAAGGTGTGCGGTTCGTTCAGATATTTCATGGCAGCAACGGTGGTGCTGGGGCTTGGGATGCTCACAGTAATCTCAAAACAGGTCATGCTCGGCTGTCCAAAGAAGTTGATCAACCCATTGCCGGTTTAATAGCAGACCTCAAACAACGTGGTTTGTTAGACGAGACACTGGTCGTGTGGGGGACGGAATTTGGCCGTACGCCGGGTACTCAAAACTCAAACGGGCGCGACCATCATCCCTTCGGATTTAGTGTTTGGATGGCCGGCGGGGGCATCAAGGGTGGTATGGTGCATGGTGCGACGGATGAGCTCGGTTTTCATGCCGTTGAAGGACGTCATTACGTGACTGATATTCATGCAACGGTGCTCAAACAACTTGGACTTGATTCTTCGCGGATGCAAATTCCAGAACGCAAACGTATTGAAAAAGAAGTGGGTCGACCGATTGATGCAATCATCGCGTAGAAATTCATTTTTATATTATTTATCTCTCTAGGAAAGAAGTCGTTATGAAATCCCTTATCGGATATGTGTTGTGTACCATTGTTGTTGTCTATAGTTCGCAAGTAACAGAACTGCGAGCGGAAGTGCCACTTAATGGATTAACTCCTGCTGAAAAACTAACTGGCTGGACGATGTTGTTTGACGGAAAATCAACAACAGGATGGCGCAACTTTAAAAAGGATGGCATTGGCGATGGATGGCAAGTGCAAGATGGTGCTCTGAGTCGGGTAGCTTCAGGAGCGGGAGATATTATTACCGTTGAACAATACGAGTATTTCGAATTATCGTTGGATTACAAAATTTCCAAAGGTGGTAACAGTGGTGTCATGTATCACGTGTCTGAATCATTGGCGCGACCATGGCATACGGGACCTGAAATCCAAGTGCAGGATAACGCTGACGGTCATGACCCACAGAAAGCAGGCTGGCTTTATCAGCTGTACAAACCTAGCAAACCAAATTGGGCAAAGATGTTTGAAGCTCAAGTTGGCTATCAGGGAATCGAGATGGATGACGCCACTCGACCGGCGGGACAATGGAACCAATTGTATTTACGAATTGCGAAGAAAGACTGTGAAGTACAGCTTAATGGTGTTAGCTATTTTCATTTTAATATGAATTCAAAGGATTGGACTGAGC
>JABHUV010000014.1 GCA_018658605.1 Planctomycetaceae bacterium
AAAAAAGAATCGAGCGGGAGCCAACAATCGGGAGATATCTTTTACCCGACGAAAACCCCCTATGTTATCGGGGCTTATACAGATAGTGATGAGTTGAACGTTCATCATGGTCGAATTCGAGAAGTTAAAGTCTACGATTTAGCGGCTAAGGCTGAGTGGGTGGCGGAGGCGTTTGCCCACCATAAGCAGTTAGCTGCAGAGCCGGCAATCGTGCAGTCGCAACCTTTAGAAGTACTTGTTGACCCCTACCTGCAATGGGCGACAAAAACATCGATGACGGTGATGTGGGAAACGAATGAAACATCGACATCGGTTGTGCATTACGGTGAAACGAGTGCCTGTAAACAATCAGTTTCTGCGGTCGATGCCAAAATTCATGAAGTCAAGATTCCGAATTTGCAAACGCAAACGCAATTTTTTTATCGTGTTGAATCGGTCACCGCGGCTGAGGAGAAATATGAAAGCAATGTTTCAACGTTTCAAACCGCAGTGCATGATGACTCTCCGTTTGCGTTTGCCGTAATCAGTGATACTCAGGGCAACCCTGCAGTTTCTTCAGTTTTAGCGAAGATGGCATGGGCTCAACGCCCCAATTTTTTGCTGCACCCTGGCGACCTAGTATCCACTGGGAAAAACAAGGATCATTGGTTGAATCATTTTTTTCCGGGGATGCGACCGTTGATCGATCGTGTCGCATTTTTCCCCGTGCTTGGAAATCATGAACAAAACGCCGACCATTACTACAACTATGTCTCTTTGCCGGAACCCGAATACTATTACACGTTCAAGTATGGCAACACACAATTTTTTATGGTGGATACGAATCAAAATGTCGGTGTTGGCTCCAAACAATACGAATGGCTTAAAGGGGAATTGGACAAATCTACGGCAACGTGGAAATTTGTATGCCACCATCATCCTCCGTACTCTTCGGATGAAAATGATTACGGCGACCTGTGGAAATCTAACAAAAGTTCCCGCGGTGACATGCGAGCGCGGATTCTCGTGCCATTGTATGAAGACAACGGTGTTGATATTGTGTGGAACGGTCATATTCATTCTTATGAGCGGACTTGGCGGATTCGTCGAGGAAAAGCGGTCGAAAAGGAAGGTCCGTTCTATATGATTACCGGCGGCGGAGGCGGTGGCCTGGAAACCCCCAGTCCGGGGCGTCCGTTCTTTCAAAATAACGTGCGACATGGACACCACTATGTTATGGTTTCATTAAATGGTGGAACGTTAGAAATGAAAACGTTTACGCTTGAAGGACGAATGTTTGACTACCTTAAGGTTGTCAAATGATAAATCAAATTTGATTATGAGGTGCTAAATGAAGACTCTCAGTTTATTGATATTGGTAACCGCAATGGCTGCTGCAAGTTTGGAGAAAGTGAAAGGCGGAGAGGTTATCTACGTCGCCTCCATTGTTGAAAAGACGGTCACTACATTCGCAGTGAATCCGGACTCCGGTGAGTTGACTAAGCTTTCATCACTCAAACTGCCAGATTCACCTGGGGCGATGGATTTGTCGCCCAGTGGCAAGCATGTGTATGTCGCCATGGCTGGTAGGGATGCGAAGACCAACACGGCGACAGCGTTCGTCGCGACGCTAGAGCGGCAACAGGACAATACGTTACTGTTGTCGGCAGTCGCAAAAATTGCAACTCGTCCACCTTACATCCGTGCTGATGATTCAGGGCGATATTTAATGATGGCCCACTATGCTACCGGAGAGATCAATGTGTATCGGATCCAAGATGGGATCGTTACCGATGAACATCTCGATTATCACAAGACGGAGAAGACCGCGCATTGTGTTGAAATGGACCCCAGCGGACGCTTTGTCTATGTTCCGCATACGTCGCCCAACGCTATTTATCAGTACGTGTTAGATAGTGGTACTGGCAAATTATTACCCAATGATCCGCCTGTCGTATCCGGTCCAGATGAGGAGCATCAGTATCATCAACCTCGGCACATCGCGTTCCACCCCTCGTTATCGATGGCTTTCACGTCCAATGAACGCGGCGGGGGAATCAGTGCCTATAGCTTAAATCGCAAAACGGGTGCGTTGAAACTGAAACAAACGCTTTCTGCCCTTCCAGAGGGATACAGCGGTGGCGCCGCTGCGGCTGATATTCGTATTACCCCCAATGGAAAATTTGTTTATGTATCGAATCGGGACCTGGAAGACCGTGAGCCTCACCAAGATAGTATCGCAGCGTTTTCCATAAGTCGCCGTGGGGAATTACAGCAAGTTGGCACTTATCCCGCTGTTTGGTTTCCGCGGTCCATGACGATTAATCAAAGTAGTCGTTTTCTGTACGCCGCCGGACAGAAGTCAGGAACGTTGATCGCTTATGCGATTGATGCGAAAACTGGCGCTCTGCGGTCACTGAAGACATATGACGTTGGCGACGGAACAATCTGGGCGATGTGCGTCGAGTAGTGTCGTTGTTGGATTTGTGAGCAACTACAAGGAGATGGTAATGGCGAATTCGACAAGCAGGCGTTCTTTTTTAAAGACTAGTGGTCAGGTTACGACGGCAACAGCGGTAACG
>JABHUV010000013.1 GCA_018658605.1 Planctomycetaceae bacterium
CTTCGTGTTGTGATTTTTTTTAAGCTGGGCTCGATGTGTTTTACTTGCCCGGCGGCCCGGTAATGGGGGCACCGAACTACGAACCCATGAGCAGGAGTTGGGGGGTGGCTGTCGTTTGGGGTTGCCTAGATGAAATCAGGTTTGTAATAATTTGTGTGTGTTATTAATGCGTTAAATAGAGGTGTGTTATGGAGTCACAAAAACCCGTACCCGAGATTAAGGCCGATAAACTTGCTGTAAAACAACGCAAGAGGGCATTGTTTGCACGAAAAGAGTTTTATATTTTGTCGGTCATTCCAGCTATTCTTCTTTGGCTATGTAAGCGATGGTTTTTTGACTAGTTGTTTTTGGAGCAGTTGCATCATGTCCACAGTAGTCCTCCTTCATTACAACCCAGCCTCCCCGATTTCCTTGCCCGGCGGCCCGGTGGTGGGTGATCCTAACCAAGCACTTCATGTTGTGATTTGGTAAGCTGGTCGAATGTGGCCTCGATGAGGTCACGTTTGAAATAGTCCGTTTGATAACTGGAGGTATGGTCGTGGGTGATAAATGTCCGATGTGCGATCGCACAACTACAGAAGTAACTGATCCGGATTCGGGTGACTTGAAAGTGAGTTGTGAAGCTTGTGGTTACGAGAATATTGAAGTTGGGGAGTCGCAGAACAACGACAGATTAGTCGACTCCAGCAATATGTCCGACAGCGACATGCTGCGTAAGATCGGTCAAGATATCAGCGCCGTCAGTAGTCGTGTTGAAAAGATTTTTATTGTTGGTTGCCTAATTATTGGATATTGGATTGTTTCGTGGATTCTAGCGTTGCTAGATGTTTGGCATTCACAGTGATTGAGTTGTTGGAACAGATCCGTGATGCCGTCCGAAGCTAGCTTTGCACTAAGCCCCGGCAGATCGGACGACGAGTAGCCCCCGCCTCCGCCGCCCAGATCCTCCGCGACGCTGGGCATGGGGAGTGAGCGACCGCGCTCTATAACAAGTGAAAAGAGGAATTTACTTGCAAACCACTAACGTTTAGTGATAATGCGTACTAATCAAAGTCAGAGTTCTTAGTCAAAGATCAGAGGAAAATTCATGTCGAGCCCAAATCCAGATGAAGTTCCCGTAACATCAGTTCGGGTAGATAACGGTGTAGAGATTAGATTGTGGAATCCCGATACGGCAGGTGTCTGGTCATTCTTCTTGTCACCGATCTTCGGCGCTTATATTGCGAGGGAGAACTGGAAGGCCTTGGGGAACGCGGAGGAAGCCGATCGCTCTCGCAAATGGATCCTAGCTTCAATTGTTGCCTTGATCGTGGCTTGGATCACCAATATTCTTTTTGATAACCTTGGTCATTTTATCGGAATTGTATTCCTCCTCACCTGGTATTTTGTGCACCTGAAACGACAAGTTAAATATATTAAGAATAATGGAGTTAACTATATTCGTAAGCCTTGGTTGAAAATATTATCCTTGGGGTTACTGAGTATCTATGGATCTATTTTTGCAATCACGTTTGCTTTTGCAAGCACGTTTTCTATTGGAGACAACTATGGCACTTTAGTTGAATTAAATGGAGACCAGCTTTATTACACCGCTAGTTGTTCGGAAGCTGAAGCTAGAAGTCTCGGGCAGTATTTGGTAAAGGAAGGTTTTTTCAGCGGCCGTGGGACGAGCGTCCAACTCAATCAGGTTTCAGGCACTTATGAGTTTAGGATGGTGGTCAAAAAGGGAATTGAAAACGATCAAGAGTTTCTTCAGATAGCAAGGCAAATGGCCTCAGAACTCTCGACAAATGTATTTAATGGGAGCCAAGTGGACGTCCATTTATGCGATGATCGTCTTGAGACTTTGCGTGTCGTAGTTGATTTCTAATATGCATCCCGGTCCGTATCACTTCCAGACTGAACAAATCGAAAGTGACGAGGCCCTGATGGTGGATTTACATTTATTTCATTGGCGGCGGCTGAAAGTCTCGCCAAGCACTCCAAACTCACCCTCAACCTCGACAACCTCCCCGCCTCCGCCGCCCAGATCCTCCGCGACGCTGGGCATGGGGAGTGATCGGCAAACGCCCATTTTTCCTTGCCCGGCGACCCGGTGGTGGGGCCGCAGAACTACGAACACATGAGCAGGGGTTGGTGGGTGCGTGACTATGGATCTAATACGACTTACTTACCTATCGCAAACCGTCCAAAACGCTTTTGCTACATATCGGTGTAAACGGAAGGTGGCAGTTACAGGGCAAATTCTGTGTTCGCGATGTGGACTGCTGAACCGGTGTTACGTGAGTGGTCGCGCCTGTCGCACGGACCGC
>JABHUV010000084.1 GCA_018658605.1 Planctomycetaceae bacterium
CACGCACACTGCCAGGCAAAGACATGTCCAGCAGCGGCACAAGGGAACGGTTTTTCGGCGACAGATTTTGCTTGGCAGGTTTGATGTACTGTCGTCCCCGCTGAGCAGCCAGTTGATCCAAAAGTGCATTAAACTTGTCTTGCGGGATTATTTCCCCGTCCAGTTCAACGTCCGTTTCAACTCCTTGGGTCGGCTTTTGTCCAGCCAAGGCCTGTGCCAATTTACGTTTCGCATCCCATTTCCCAATACTTCCACCCGGAAAATGAGTCAACAGATCAGTATATTTACGAGCGGCTGGCAAAAATGAACCCGTCGACAGTTGATGATTTGCAATCATCTCGTTTGCTTGAACATATGCGGGCGTACCAGGAAACCGCATTGCTATTTCGGCGATGGCATCCATGTCGATGGCATCCAATGCTTTTTTCAATCGCAAATTCGCAAGATCTGTGTTTTCCCGTTTGATTTTATCCGCTAATTTGCTGTGCTCTTCCAATATTGATCCTAGGTACACTTTAGCTGATTGAAAGTGTCGGCCCACTTGGTCCACCGGAAACAGCCCCACCGGTATCGGGTTATCCGTAATCATCTTAACTGCACTATCGAGATCACCGGTCTCAACCGCCTGAAGGATTTCTCGCATCGCATTCACAGACTCCCGCTCCGCCTGTACGCTCGCTGGACGATCAATCAGAAAACGCTCTATATCGGAGGGCTTCCTCACCTGTTGGTGTCCCGCTTCTAGAACGTTGGCTGCCTCGCCCTGTAACCATCGAGCCGTCCGCCAGGCACTGAACTCCTTATCAGCCAACTTTTTGCCATGCTGTGACAGCGACAAATATTGAATTTTGGTTGTAAAACCATAAAGCTCCTGCCATCGTCCGCGATGCCGAAGATGATAGAGATACAACCGTGTTAATAATTCAGGAGTCACCGGCATCTCGTATCGCTCTCGACCACCCGCTCCACCGGGCAACAGCAACCAGTCATCAATCAATAATTTCAATTGATCTGATTTTCCTTCAATCCATAATCGACCGGCCAGCAGATCAAACAAATGTTGTAGATTCTGCCATGAATGCAAATAGGCATCCGCTCGCCGAATTTGCAAGCGTTGGGGAAACTTAACCAGTGCTTCGTAAACTCGCGTCGTATCGGGATGATAGAGAATTGCATGATGCAACAGCCGCATCAATGCCTCCTGCCGCATGGTGGGCGTCAAATTTATTTCCAGAGCCCGAGCATAACAAGCCAAAAGCCATTTTTCAGACGAAATTGTTTCCGGTCGTTGAGCTTCTAATTCAGACAGAAACTCCGTAATTTTCTTCGTATCGCGGGTTGCTCGTTTAAGCTGCGGAATATTTGTAACGTTGCCCACTGGCAAAAAGGTGGATAACTGTTCAATGAGCCGATCGGTTTTAATAAACACCTTATCGACAGACACCGTGGTCTGCTCTTCACCTAAAACTGTCGTCAGCCCGAAGACAATTTCCCGTTTACGTGGCAAGGACGCATCGAGGGCAAGTGAATGGACAACTTTCCAGTGTTTGCCATCCGGACTCATCGAAATGACAAACTGACTCTCACCATAATGGGCCCGCCACCAAACATGATTATTGAATCTGACGCCGGCCCGATATTGGTCGGAGGTGAACACGAGATCCGTTGGATTCATGGAAACCACATAGGAATTACCCATTTTAAGGAAATACAACGAATAAAACACTTCGCTTTGAGGATGCTGGAATCGTATTCCCGTAAGGTGAGCCGGGTTTTTCATCAACGCATATATGTCGGTACTTCCTTGAAGCGGGACATTGGTTTGTAAATGGACAGGATTGGAGCCTGCCGTTCGTGTCAACCGAACGTCCCCCTGCTCACCAATTTTGTAGGTACCTCTTGAATCCGGCGAATCCGTCAGTACATACCACGGCAAATCGCTGGCTGGTTGCCATTGATTCCCAGCCGCATCAAAATCAGAAAGTCCGTCGAGCGGTTCCAGTCGTATTGGATCGAGGTATTGCAACCGAGCCTTGGTTTGTATTTTTAAGGTCGTGGGTGGAGCATCCATCGGCAGGAACGTCAAAGGGATATCACCACGTGCAACAACAAATGTATTGTCTTGAAAACGAAGATCAAAACCAGAACCCATTAATCCCCGCCAGCGACCATTGTCGTTGTCGACCAAATCGACTGCTTCTTCAACTGGCACTTCAACGGCCTCGACAAATGGACCGTAACAGTAATGGCCCGTTAAACCGGGTCGCCCAGCCCAGTTAGCAGACGAATGGAGAGAATCACTGCCAATAATCTGCTTTGGTAAATTCTCGCTTTCCCAAGCTAGGGCAATTCGAGCAGTCATCCGATCACTAAAGAATTCCACTTCGATGGGGAACGTGCCCGCCGTTAAATCGATTGCCCCGGAAAGTTCGATCTCGGGTTGAACGGCCCAACTGTCGATGACTTCCACGCCGTTGATCCGTAACCGGACCCCATCATCAGCGACCACACTAAATACATACCGGCCATTCGCTGGAATTAGGATAAAACCCTTCCACTGTATTGCAAAATAGTCCGGGTCGACGACCTGTTCATTAACCACAGGAGATGCAAGTGCCCAGTTAAAGTTGATTTGCGGGTCAATCCGAGATTCAATAAAATGGCGTCGAAATCGGGGTTCAGAATCGATCGCCAAGCGTCGGACAAATTCCTTAATAGGCAGAGGCTCATAGCGTTTTAAACTAAAGTGACCGTCGTAAGTGAGCTCAACTTTCTGTGCACCATTATCAGCCGTAATGATCATATTTTCTATATTCGACATCCGAACACGCAGGGAACTACCATCATCACGAGGCGGCGGCAACAAAAAGTCGCCCTCAAGATCGAAATACTGCGTCACACCATCTACAGCCCCAGGTATTAGTTTACCTGGTTTTTCAAGTGGTTGACGTATGTAGCTGGGTAGAGATTTCACCCAAGAATGGTCAAGCCTTGCGGCGGGGTCATCAAGTGCCAACCATTGGGGTGTTATGGGAAGTTCGGGCAAAACTAACCCCGTGCTTTCTTGGGCTACTGCATTGGGCCCCTGAGAGTCACCCGGAACCTCGGTATCTGGTTCAGCTGGTTTTTGAGCGGGTTTCTCATCTGTCGGATCGGTCTGTTGCTGGGGAACTTTGGTGGTTTCCCCACTCGAAGTATCTGAGACATTGCGATTAACTGCCGAAGGGAACTCGAAAAATGTCACGCCAATCCCAATTGCGGCTATCAGCAGGATGGCAGCTGTACTGGCAATTACAGTATTGAATCCTCGCCCTACATTGCGCGTCGACGCCAACTGTGTCAACCATTCCACCAACTCATCAAGTTCATCGTCAGGACTGATAGAAATCGGGATAATTTCGATTCCCTGCGTACGAATTTCACCCATTACCGCATCGAACTTCTTGGGATCCGCCTCGATCAGTTCCGTAAGCGATTCCACTTGGGATTCGGATAACGGTGATTGCAGGCTTTGCTGGAGTGTTTCTATGAGATCGGAAGATGGCATGTATAAAGCGCAGATAGAGTTATTAGGTTAGCTCCCTTAGTTTATGCGATAACAAATTGGTAAACAACACTTTGAAGACGCAACACAAAAACATTCGAGTATGTTGCACTACGCTATCCCGCCAGTACAGCGGCCGACATGACTGCGAACAACGTTAAAACGACGATGATGATCAAGCACCCACCGCCGCCACCGTCGCTGGCAAATGGCCCCTCTCCAGTTGCCGCTAAGTAGGCCAGATACTCATCCGCAACGTTGTCCTCCTCGATGTCGCCGTACTCGTCCGCTAACTCTTCGTCGTAATCGAAATCTTCGAATTCTTCATCGTATCCAAACATAATCGACACTCGCTCCCAAAACCAACTGTCCGCTGGTCGTTTCCCGTTCTATCCTTGCAATATCCGTATGCCAATCTCAATGTCCTGCACGTGTAGATCAACTACAAACTTATAGTTTTCATACACACCGGGTGGATCCGCCCGGTAACCACCGAACAACGCCAACACCGAATTCCCCTAACAGCGCACCGTCAGCACAAGCCATCCCGACATACTGGGGCAGTAAACTATCTCTAAAACACGACACGACTACCTTTGGAAGTGCGTTTCACCTCGATCTTTTTGTCAATCCGCTCCTTCAACTCGCTTACGTGAGAAATCACACCAACCATTCGCCCGCCCTGGTTCAACTCCATCAATGTTTCAATCGCATCATCCAACGTCGCAGAATCCAAACTGCCGAAACCTTCATCGATAAACAGCGAATCCAAATGCACGCCACCTGAATACGACTCAACCACATCCGACAACCCCAGCGCCAATGACAATGACGCAAGGAACATTTCACCG
>JABHUV010000012.1 GCA_018658605.1 Planctomycetaceae bacterium
CATAATTTGTGACACCCACGTGTAGGCTTCCGCTAAGGGCGATCGCCGAGGAGTCGCTGGGTATTCTGGTTTCTTTATGGGATGTTTTGGATCAGTCACAGGACTTATTTCCGTTCACCAAACGTTGTTTCGTGATTCACCTATATAGTGAATTACTGTTGGTGATTCTATAAACGATAAAATAACGGTAGTAAGCGAAGAAACAAGTGTTAATTCACAAGCTACGTATCGTTAAAAATAATTTAGTTACGGATCTTACATTCCCTAAAGCCGATTAATTTATAATTAATCACCCCACAGGTCAACTAAGGTAGACCCGATAAAATAGATGTTTTCTATAGTTTGTTTGCGAGCCGATTTTGCCGAAATCTAACAGCATTAACTGCTTGTCCTCTGGCGATGACCAATGCCTGTCCAGAATGACCTTTATTTTTCCGATTTGAAAACTTCGCTGGCAAATTGCTGGTCGTTGGGGCAGTTTCAGTCGGCAGTGCGTAGCCCATAACAACCCTCTTACGGGGGGATAGTAAGTTGCCAATTTTTGAGTCTTCCATTACATTAAAACGCAGTTGAGTCTGGTTAGCAAATCAAACTCTCAAGTAGACAGGTTCTTTGACGTGCGAGTCATGATGAAAGTCGTTGATTAGCAGTTTGTTGAACGCCAACGGCGAGACCAATTCTGATGGAACGGTATGTTGGTTCGTTGGTTGTCTGCGAGTGATTGGTGATCCACGATCACCTGTTGCACATTCTCATGGATGAATAGTCATGCGTCTTTTGTCGTGACGTGCGGCGCAAAATTTTGTTGTCACTTAGGATCGCAATTTTACGCAGTCGTAAACAGTGACCCACCCCACCAGTGACAATCCTTACTACCTTCCCGCCTCGAAACACAGGTTGTGTCCCCCGCTTTATTCTCTCGATGCTAGAGCCACCGCTAGCGAATGACAGAATACCACTATGAAGGAATAACAAATTCATGTCTCGTACAGAACTAAAATCAAAGACGGTTAAAGAACTAGGTCAAAAAGCGAAAGACTTAGGTATCACGGGTTATGCATCGATGCGTAAACCGGAGTTAGTTACCGCTTTGGTCAATAAGTTGCGGGCTCTCAAGGCGGCTAAGACTCGAGCAAAGACTCGCATCAAGAATAAGGGTTCTGCTGCAAGGAGGACCAATGCAAACGTCTCTGCTTCTCTGACAAATATAACAGCGATACCACTACGAGCCTTGGTAATGGACACAGCGGAAAAAAAATACTTGAAGGATTTGTCGAACGGCCCAGCATTTAGTCATAACGGTGCAAGTAAACGCTTAACACGCGATCGTGTTGTCGTTTTGGTCAGAGATTCCTATTGGATTCAGGTTTGCTGGGAAATTAAATCGAAGAGTGTGGTTCGAGCCCAAGCAGCTTTGGCTCACCAGTGGCACGCCGCTCGCCCGATCATTCGTTTGTACGAAGTGCAAAACGATTCGCAACAGGTGCATGGAACTCGTGTCCTGCGAGATATTGAAATTCATGGAGGTGTGACGAATTGGTATGTCGATGTGCAGCCAACTTCAACTCCTTACCAAGTTGAGATTGGCTATTTAGCGGATACTGGGCAATTCCATCCGTTATGTCGCAGTAACACCGTCACTCCACCGGCTCCAGGGTCCTGTGATGCGACTGACACGAATTGGGACGAAATTGCTAAGGATTACAAACGTATTTTTGCTCTCAGTGGTGGCGATGCTGATGGGCAAAGCAACCAAGACTTAAAGGATTTGTTTGAACAGCGATTGCAACGACCGATGAGCAAGTCGGTTGTGATGAAGCACGGTTTGTCGGGGCAAGACGAAGACGAATCGAAATTGCATTTTGAAGTAGAATCTGAATTGATTGTTTATGGCAACGCCGAGCCCGATGCCGCAGTTACAGTGGCCGGTGAACCGGTGAAGCTAGCTAAAGATGGTAGTTTTACGATTCGCATGGACCTGCCAGACCGCCGCAAGGTATTTCCCTTGATCGCGCATGGCGCAGATGGATTGCGAGAAAAGACCGTCGTCATTTCTATCGAACGTAACATCAAGATTCTCGAACCTACGATCAAAGACCGCATCGCCGCATTGCGTGAACTCCGGAAGGGGTAGATAGCGTCGAGGCGTGCCTCCTGTTCAACCGACAATACGGCCAATCGGTTGCAATTCCCTGGCTGCAGTGCTAAAGTTGCAGTTAGCCTCTTCCATGTTTGTGGGTTAGTGTTGATTTTTTGGGGAGCCGATACGAGAACCGCAGGGGACTGGTTTTTGATGGCAGCCACGGGTCATGCCACGATTTGGTAATACTTGGTATTGCTAGATTGCGGATCACGCGTCCTGTTTTCCAAGTCCCCACCTTAAATTTGCGGGCTCTCACAAAACTCACTACCACGGCATTGTGGCGGAGGTTTTTTTTATGATCGGTGACTCCTATGTCTCTTGCTGCGACCCAATCTGACTCCCTGTCGATTGGTCAAATTTCCAAACAAGCTCAAACCCTAGTTCGATTCATTTCTCAATTTGAATCTTGCGCGGTTGCTTTGTCTGCCGGAGTTGATAGTAGCGTGGTTGCCAAAGCAGCTTTTCTCGCATTGGGGGAACGGGCGTTTGCAGTTACCGCTCAAAGTGCAAGTCTGGCCAATGGCGAATTGCGGTCGGCTCAACAAATAGCAGCGTTAATTGGTATCCGTCACCAAGTGATTGAAACAGCGGAATTTGAAAACGTAGATTATTTGCGAAATGCTAACGACAGATGTTATCACTGCAAAACCGAGCTCTATCAAAAGTTGCAAACCTTGGCTGCGGCTATAGCAGGATGCGTGCTGTTAAGCGGGACTAACCTAGACGATCTGGGTGATTTCCGACCAGGACTCGTAGCAGGAGTTGAACATCAAGTCGCGACGCCACTAGCAGATTGTCGGCTTGATAAAGCTGCCGTGCGAGGTATTGCCAAGTTC
>JABHUV010000011.1 GCA_018658605.1 Planctomycetaceae bacterium
GAAAACCGATGATTTGCTTGACGCGTGCTATTGTCCCACCGATGGGCATTTGCAACCTGCCGAACTCGTCAGCGCCTATATAAAGGTAGGGCGAAAACACGGCGTGCAGTACCATACGAATTGTGCGGTCACCAAAGTCATTGTCACTGGGGGTAAAGCAACGGGAGTAGAGACGGACGCCGGTGAGTTTCACGCCCCGGTCATTGTTAATGCCGCCGGGCCATGGTCCTACTTGGTTGCGGGTCTGACCGATACGGTGTTACCGACCGCTGCGATTTGCCATCACTACCTCACCACTCGTCCCGATGACGCGATGAAAATCGATCGCTTTTCTCCAGCCGTTCGCGATCGCCACCTCCGATTATACACTCGCCCAGAAAGCGATGGCCTGATTGTGGGTATGTACGGCGAGGAAGCAACTGAATACGACATGGAATCACTGCCTAGCGATTTTGATATGTCCGCTATGAAGGCGCGACTGGATGACATTCTCGTCGCCACGCTTGTCTATAATGCCAACCAACGTTTTCCCTGGATCAGCGAACGTACGGCGATGACGATCACCACCGGTATTATGACATTCACGCCAGACGGCAAACCGTTTTGTGGGAGATTGCCAGATATCGAGGGTCTCTTCTATGCTTCCGGTTTCTGCGGTCACGGGATTGTACAAAGTCCGACGATCGGGGTGATCATGGCGGACCTGATTCTCGACGGCGAGACGCAATATGACATCGCTGCGATAGAAGCGGATCGCTATTTTGATATGCCGGAACTGCAGACACGCTCAGATATCAAATCCGCGGCCTATGAAATGCACGCAGGGTACTATGGTAATGTCGAAGGTAGCAAACAATGAAGATCCTTGTGACTTGTAAGCGTGTTCCGGATACGGACCAAAAAATACGCGTTAAGGAAGATGGTAGTGGAATTGATGATTCCAATCTGGCCTATGTGCTTAACCCCTTTGATGCGATTGCTGTAGAAGAAGCATTACGGATCTGCGAAGAAGATAAATCCGGAGACGAAATTCAAGTTGTTGCTGTCGGAGTAGGGGTAATAGATTATGAAGCGGAATTACGGACTGCTTTAGCGATGGGGGCTGACCGAGCAATTTTGGTAGAAAATCCTACGATAATGGATCCGTGGACTGTGGCGAACACCATTGCCGCCGTCGTCGCACGTGAATCCCCGGATTTAGTGCTGATGGGTAAGCAAGCGGTTGACGATGACGCCAATCAAACGGGGCAGTTCCTAGCGGCTCTGCTGCAATGGCCCCAAGCAACCTTTGCTTCAAAGATAAGATTCGGAGGACTCGGGTTACAAGTTGCGAGGGAGACCGACCAAGGTATCGAGGAGATTGAAGTCCCGCTGCCAGCAGTGGTGACAGCTGACCTGCGACTTAACGAACCGCGCTATGCCTCGTTACCGAGCATCCTTAAAGCCCGCAAAAAAGAGATTGAAATTATTTCCTACGCTGACTTACAGATTGCTGTCACTACGCAACTAGAGGTGTTGTCGATGAAGTCTGAGATTAGCCAACGCAGTTGTGTAATGTTGGAGGATGTGACCAGCCTAACGGAGATCATTAGCCCCTAATCCCGGCAATCAAGATAGCAATGAAAACATTAGTAATCACAGAAAGAGACGAGAGCGAATTTCGATTGGGATCGTTGTCAGCAATTGGATTCGCTCAGTCGCTGCCGGATTCCGTGATTGACATACTCTGCGTTGCAGACTTTTGCGGGGAAAATCGTACAGCTGACGCGCATGCCGCGGTAATTGCCGCAGCGGTCGAGCAAAATTCATATGAGTTAGTGGTCGCGGCGGCTACGACTTACGCCAAAGATATAGTCGGCCGATCCGCGGGACTGTGCGGAGGTGCGATGGCTAGTGATGTGACAAACCACCGGTTCAACGATGATCAACTCCTGCTTGACCGCCCCATGTTCGCCGGCGCGGTGACGGCAACCGTCACTCTTAGCGGTAGTCCGAAGTTCATAACCGTGCGTGCGTCGGCTTATGTTCCCGTTGAACGAGGCAGCGTCGTCAATCTAAACTCGCTTGAGTCCAATTCGCTTGATGTTGATTACTCTAACGTGCCTAGTGGCCTGTGGAAAAGCTTGGCATCGCGTGCAAGTCACCGACCGGACGTAACGGAAGCGAAAATTGTGGTGTCAGGTGGTAGAGCGTTTAAGAGCTCCGAAGATTTCGAACGACTTGTTGGCGGGTTAGCTGATGGGCTTGGCGGCGCCGCGGGTAGTTCCCGAGCGTTAGTCGACGCGGGAATCACCCCCAACGACTTACAGGTCGGACAAACTGGAAAGATCGTCGCTCCGGATATATACATAGCTCTTGGAATTTCCGGCGCTGTTCAACATCTCGCGGGCATGAAAAACTCTAAAACGATCATAGCCGTTAACACCGACCCTGATGCCCCAATTTTTTCTGTTGCGGATTTCGGTTTAGTCGGCGACGTGTACGAAGTGGTCCCTCAACTCATAGCGGAACTAAATGGTTAACTTGTTGTCGCAAATCACCGAAATCGATAACACGATCACTCGAGAAATCCTCGGTAACGTCGACTCGCTCTCGCAGACAATATTTTACCTACTTACAATTTTAGCCTTCGGTTTATTTATTCAGGGTCTGTGGTCACGGTGGTCTCTCTGGAGACTGGGGCGTCGGCGTGAAAATTCGGCAGTGTCGCTGCGATTTAGTGAGATCGCGCGCCGTGTTATTGGGGCGATTCTATTGCAGCGTCGTGTCCGGCGTCAACGCAAGGCGGCAGGTCGGGCTCATGTGTTGTTATTTGGAGGCTTTGGGGTCCTCTTCATCGGTACGATATTGATCGCGATTGAACACTATAGTGCCGCGGCGCTTGGAAGATCGCCACAGAATCCAATATTCCACAAAGGGTTGTATTTTGTAATCTATGAATTCGTGCTTGATACAGCAGGATTGGCACTACTGGCGGGCTGTCTGTGGTTTCTAAAACGACGTTTGCAATCCGATTCGAGCATGGCTCATGTTCGCAGTGACTATGTCGTTCTAGGCTTGCTCGTGTCGCTCGTGATCACCGGTTACGTCGCTGAGGGCTTGCGCATCACGCTCGAAGAAACTCCTTTACCCGGATTCTCATATGTCGGATTATTGTTTGCCTGGCCGCTGCAGTGGTTGGGGATAACCGCTGAAAACGCCGCGCCAATTCACTTAACACTGTGGTGGATGCACGTAGTTTTAGCACTTGGACTGATTGCCCTGTTTCCCCATACTCGCTTGTTGCATTCGCTTGCCGGTGCGGTAAACCTATCTCTGAGCGAGCAAACGCTGGGCGTGATGCAACCCATCAGTATTTCCGAGGTAGAAGAAACGGGCCTCGTGGGTGCAGGAAAGATTACTGATTTTACGCGAAGGCAATTGCTGTCGCTCGACGCTTGTGTCTCCTGCGGGCGTTGCGAGGATCTGTGTCCCGCAAATCAGGCGGGCAAGGCGTTGTCTCCGCGGAACATAGTACAAGGTTTACGGAGGGTAATGGAATCGTTGGATGTGCCGTTAAGCAACGGGATATCCAACGATGCTGCATGGGCGTGTACAACGTGCCACGCTTGCGTAGAAACATGTCCGCTGGGAGTGGATCCACTGGAGTTTATCACGGATGTCCGACGTAACCTTGTAGCCGAAGGAAAGCTCAAAGGGTCGCCGGGTCAAGCATTACAAAAGATGCAGCGTTCGGGAAATCCGTGGGGACTGCCTACGGATGGACGATTGTCGTGGGCTGAGGGATTAAACGTGCCGTTGGTAAATGAGGTCGAGGATTTCGAAATTGTGTATTGGGTCGGGTGCGCGGCAGCTTATGATCGGCGAATACAAAAGGTCGCGCGGGCGGTGGTTCAACTACTGCAGGCCGCAGAAGTGCCATTTGTCGTGTTGGGGCCCGAGGAACGATGTACAGGCGATTCGGCCCGAAGAATGGGCGACGAGTTTCTGTTCCAGGAATTGGCCGCCACTAATATATCAACGTTAAGCAAATATCCAATCAAGAAGATCGTGACACATTGTCCCCATTGTCTAAATAGTTTTAAACACGATTATCCCCAGTTTTACGAAGAGTTTGGCGCCGGCGATAATTTCCATTTTGAAGCAGTTCATCACACGCAGTTTTTAAGCGAATTGCTGGTGGCGGGCAGGCTCGTCATTCCCGAGAATGGCGAGAGTGCTAATGCGGATGCGGCGCTGCTGACTTATCACGACCCTTGTTATTTAGCGAGAGTGAACGGCATCACGGAATCGCCCCGAGAGCTGATTCAACTAACCTTACCAGAGGAATCTATCGTTGAGTTATCGAGGTGTGGCGAAAATACTGCTTGCTGCGGAGCCGGAGGCGGCAGGATGTGGTTTGATGATGAGGCGGTCCAGCGAACTGGCGGGGAACGAGTGGATGAAGTTATTGAGAGCCAGGCAAAAACACTGGCCGTATCCTGCCCCTTTTGCCTTACAATGATAAACGATGGCTTGGCGGCAAGAGAGGCAAAGGTTGAGGTTAAGGACGTCGCGGAGCTTTTGATGGAAGCGTTAGGGACTACGAATTAGAGGGTTGAAATGTTGCACGCCGAAAATGACGTTGATGAAGTCGAGCCGTCATTTATAGAGACGTTTTTAGTTACGGCATTTGCCATTGCCGTAGCGTTCTCTACCTATTTCTGTATGTACGCGTTTCGCAAGCCGTTTTCTGCGGCTAGCTACGAAGACATGAAGTTTCTCGGGACTAATTTTGACTTAAAGACCATCTTTGTCATTAGCCAGATTGTGGGCTATACGTTGTCCAAGTTTATAGGAATTAAGGTCGTCTCGGAGGTATCACGGCAACGACGTTTTGGGATGTTGGTGGGGTTGATCTTCGTTGCGCAGATGGCTTTGTTGGGATTCGCGTTCTTGCCGCCATGGGGCAAGGTAATTTCGATCTTCCTCAATGGCCTTCCTTTGGGGATGGTTTGGGGTTTAGTCGTTTGGTATCTCGAAGGACGGAAGACGTCGGAGATGTTGTTGGCGGGGCTAAGTTGTTCGTTTATTGTGGCAAGTGGTGTCGTCAAAGATATTGGGCGGTGGCTGATGAGTGCGCATGACGTTGACCAATTTTGGATGCCGTTTGTTACTGGTTGTATGTTTTTACCTCCGTTTCTATTATCGGCCTACCTGTTAAATCGTTTACCAGATCCGACCGCTGCCGATAAGAAGTCCCGCATGGCTCGATCTACCATGGACGGGAAAGAACGCTGGGCATTTGTGATGAAATTCTTGCCTGGGATGATAATGCTGATGATCGCCTATTTTTTTCTAACAGCGTATCGAGACTTTCGTGATAACTTTGGCGTCGAAATATTTGAACAACTCGGGTACGGCAAATCGGAAACGGCAATTTTTACTCGCAGCGAATTATGGGTAGCTTTTGGCGTCGTTGGAACACTCGCTATCCTGAATCTGATTCGGGATAATCGCGTGGGTTTAATTGGTGCGTTTATGGTAATGACCGGGGGTTGTTGCTTGATGGGCGCGGGGACGATGTGGTACGACGCAGGAACCATTAGCGGTTTGCAATGGATGATCATGTGTGGCCTGGGTTCATATTTAGCGTATGTACCATATGGTTCCGTGTTGTTTGACCGTTTGATAGCATCAACGCGGGTGATGGGAACGGCAGTCTTTGTGATTTATATCGCTGATTCAATCGGTTACGTAGGTTCGATTAGCGTGATGGCCATTAAAGATCAAATTGCAGGGGACATGACGCGGTTGGAGTTTTTCCGGCAATTGACTTACGGTATGTCTGGTTTGGGTGTTGCGATGCTTGTTTTGAGCCTGATCTATTTTTTGACGTTCCATGATCACGGGTCGAAGGCGATTGAGGTCACCGAACAAGATTCTTTACCCGGTTAACGCTGCACGGGTGGGATGTTA
>JABHUV010000373.1 GCA_018658605.1 Planctomycetaceae bacterium
ACCGACAATTTGAATGGCGCCCCCGATACGATCATCGATTTCTAGTGGGTCACCCGTCGCCGTGAATCCAGCATTCGGACCCAACAGTTTGACGACTAGGCTAGCATCGGCGCTACTCTGTAACCGCAGACCACCGTAAGTATGGAAATCATCAATGACGACTTGATCAAACAACACGTGGGTAATCGTCTGGTCATCCCAGACACTTTCGGTTGTTAACGTCTCACCGCGGACAACCAAACCATTGATATCGTTGTTGTCTAAACGATTTTCTACGATCAACGGACCATGGTTATCTTCAAAGCCACTGAGTGCATCAGCATATCCGGTCGATCGCCCGAGGTCAGTGTTGAGTTGATAGTTTAACGAATTCACATTGATAGTAATGGCCGGTGAATTAGTCGTCTGAGAGGCATTGTTTCTGATTGTATTGTTGAGAATTGTGGGTTGTGAATTACGAACAAAAATAACACCTTGAGTATTTTCCCCACGGCCAAATCGATTCGCCGGTCCAGTCGCCGCACGACCGCTGGCATTAAACTCAAAGACACTGTTAGTAATTCGAGCGTCCGCTTGATGGACTTCGATGGCGTTAAATCCAGTGAAATCACCTTCAATACGGTTTACACCACCAGCATAGGACACGACAACATTATCGAGACTGAGGTTACTACCAGGGTATGCATATAAACCACCCCAATTACCAGATGCCGGTGCGATTGCACCGTCGTTGGTCGTATCAAAGGTTCCACCATAGCCATACCGATCATCTAAAATACTGGTGAAAATTGTTTCGTTACCATCGGTTGCTTCCGCAATTAACTGGGCCCCCGGTTCGACTTCAATACGGCTGCTGTCAAGTTTAATAACAACCTGAGAATCAATCGCTAGGCTCGCATCTAAACGAGGACGTAAACGTTGGGTAACTTCTGAGAGAATTCCACCAATCGTAGTTCCGTCGTCAACATATTCCGTGTCCGATTGGTTAATTTGAGCGATCAATTCCCATGGTCCGGTATTGGGACTCGTCGTGCTTCGATAGAGTCGTCGAGCGACAAAATCGGAAGGAGCCGCTAATAGCTGGGATAATCGAACCGCGTTTTGTCCACCCGCAATGGTTACATTGGCCGTCGCTGTTGTCGGGCGACTTTCAAATCCATTGCCATCGACAAATACCATACGGTAACTAAACGTGCCGTTAGCCAGACTTGAATCGGGAAGTTGCAGTGCGGTAACCGTCACGAGGTCGAGTTGTTGTTCAACAGTTTCCAAGAAAGGTCCACCAGGTGTGGCTTCAATAACTAAATTTTCCTGCAAGACATGAACGATATCGCGATCATCCATACGACCTGAAACAGTCAGTTTTTGCAATTCACTTGTTGCCGGTGTCGCGATGCTAATGAACAGTCCGTTGATGGTATTGTCCAAGAGCTGATTTGCCGAAATTTCCGGACCTACTCGATCATAATCATACGTATATGTATTATTGGCGCTGGCCTGAAAAACAGGAGCGTGGAAATTAGTTTCCGCGAAACTGTTTGGAGTTGCCCCAATTGCAGCATCACGACTTTGGGTGATCTGATTATGTGTAATTGTCGGACGTGCATCTATAATCGTGATCGGATCCACAATCTGGTTCACTGACTCAACGAGTACTTCGCCACCACCATATCGCATGTCTGCATGGTTAACGTAGTTCAGGAAGATACCCTGTCCCTCATAATCGAAGCGACTTTGATCTGCTTGATCAATATCGTTGCGGAAAATGACTCCACCCCAGTCACCTTTGGACGGAGTCGTGCTGAAGGAGAACTGGTCTAGTCCTATTTCTTCGTCATCGTATGAGGTGAAGTGCACAAGACCATCGCCAACACTACCTTCGGGCGTTGCCGGTAGTACGGCAGCATTCGCGAAATCTCCACCAATGGGTACTGTGTTTCCGAGTTGATCGACAAACACCGGCGTACCTAATACTTGAAAGACTCCCGCACTATGATCCCGCATTGGACTTGCTGATACGCTGCCAGCGGCGATCCACGAACGTCGCATTTTGAAAATGGATCCCGCGTCCACCATAACGGTTACATCGCGAGGAACTTCAAAGATCGCTCCATCTTCGAGTACACTTCCCAATGAATTGAAACCGATTTCGTAAGCAAGGTTATCGATTTCAGTTCGGATGTCTCCATCAGTACCCGTGTTGGATACAATGCGTAAAATATCACCTCCACGAGCAGGATCGACTGCATTGGGATTGGCTACCGGTAATGGCTGACCCGCCGCGTTTACATTGAGTGCGTTGCGAATCAAATTAAACGGTGATGCTAATGTGCCATCACCACCATCAGGAGCGGACTTATCCACATAGACAGTACGCGGTTCGTCAGCTGTCGCAAAATCACTGGGCACAGCCGCGTTAAACCAGAAATTATAAACGCCACCTGGCACGCCATCTGCATCACCATCGAAGGATGTATCTTTAATCACAGGATTCGCTGGATCCTCTGGATTATCCGCATCGACAATCGTGCGGTCAACGTCCGGGCGGAAGTTCAGCCGTAGATCGTACCGACCTTGGGTGCGCCCGCCAATTCCAGAATCATAAACAGCCGGATCGTACACTGAGTTCCCACTGGCACTCACACCAATGTAGTATTTCCCAGCACGCAATCGCAATTCCAAGAATGAATCTTTGCTGAAGTAATCATCATTACGACCGATGAGATCTTTGACTTCATTACCGTTGGCGTCCAATATCGGCTGCAGCTGACCATTGCTATCTAGGATAGGTATATTGGTGTCTACGTTAGTCAGTACTCGAACTTGATATAAATTCATCGTGGTATCGAGTACCATGTTTTGACCGTCTATACCAAGTAGTCTTTCGGCCATCGTTTCCGCTGTAAATATACCATCCTCGGTGACATTGAATTCATACATATCAATGTCATTACTCTCGGGGCGCATTAAATGTTGCAAGTGAACAATATCGTGATTACCCGGAAAACTCTCTTCTCTGCCTGGAGAATGGGCATTACCCATCGTCGCTTGTAAATCATAGGCATGGGCTAGGCTATTTTGGTGACCGATTTCATGAAGAGCCGTTTTAAACCAACTTCCGCCAAACTCGTCATTCCAGTTTTCCGCATTGTCCATAATGGCGATTGCCCCTTTGGACGTGCTGCCGGCTAAACCAATCACACCACCTGGTCCAGAAATAATTCCCGGAGAACAGTTACCTTGAAAACATCCAACACTGCGCAAGTCACCAGTGGCGATTATTAATCCGCTGTCAACCGTTTCAATAAATTGGACACCTGCATATTCAGAGATTAATTGGAATATCTCTCGGGCTCGTTTTTTCTGCTCTTCGGTAATGTCATTAAACGCTGGTTCGGTACCACCATTGGCCGCCGGAATCAATCCAATTTCACGCTGGAAATTGTATTGCACAGTACGAATCCCATCGACTCGGTCATAACCGTTGATATGCATTGCGCCACCAATGGGAATATCCCGATGTCCCGGTTCGCTATCCGGGCCAGGGAATCTCAGCGAGTATTTTTCGCTAGCTAAATCTGGTGGCGTAATTTCCTCGCTAATAATGATGCCTTCACTTGCTAAACCCAGCCCTTGCAAGCTATCGCCCAGTAATACGTTGGCATCGCCATCGATTCGTACGGTGGTCATCGTTGCGGAACTGACGACCGTTGCAGTGACGCCTGTTGCGCCACCCCAAGTATCAATGGCAAGTTCAATCGCTGCTGCCATCGCCGCTGTACTTGTCGGCGTTGTCGAATTAAAAGCGACCTCTGCATGGCCCGCATCAAGCGTTCCGCCAACTGCAGCATCTACAAATTCAAACTGTTGTGTGCCTGAACCATTGGCTGCTTCCACAGTAAACGTTTCACCGTCCACAAACGTAGCACCATCGCCGAGGACGACCATGATATGCCCCGTGTCCCAATTCGCGGCGAGGTCTACAACTGTACGTACTCCATTGTCATCGACACCGGTAAAAGTCGAGCCTGGGTCATCGACCGGTGCAAATGAAACTGGCTGTAGCGGACGATGTTCGGCAGTGCCGACGCGTAAGCGATAGGTGCCCGAGGTACGTGTTGGATCGTCGATGTTGTCAGCAAAAGTCAGTAGAACA
>JABHUV010000010.1 GCA_018658605.1 Planctomycetaceae bacterium
CTTGACCTCGTGTTACTTTGTATCCCCTAACATAGGGTTTCAAGAGAGGATCATGGAATTTAACAAGATAATTTCTATAGTTTAATAGAGGTTGTAGCCAATCTAATCCGGATACTATTAAGGATTGTAAACTTTTATCGGTTTCTACAAGTGTGCATACCCAGCATCCGAATCGACTGTTTCCACAGGATGGGGTGCTCGTGTCAACAACTAGCGGGCATTCGCCATCAGACGAGGCCATGCGGTACATTCCCAGTAACACTGCATTGTCCGCACCCCAGGGACATTCTACTTGTCCTAAATATGTCCAGACATCATCAGTCGAAAACATCTCGATTGGTGCGTATACGTACGCGTTGGGTAAGGTTGCATGCCGCCTAAACTCCGAGCCCTCTATTTCGCGTGCCTTTAGCACCTGATCCCGTGTTCCACTCTCTCCTCTTCTTGCCCCAAGTATCATCACGACAGAGCCAAACTCAGCTACGCGATCCAGTATAAACGTATCCGCAGGACGGATTTTCATTCGATCGGTACACCAGCGGAAGCGAGTGGTCGGTGCAGGGTATCCCTTGCCTAACAAACATACCCAAAACGTATCTTCGGTTTTCGGCGAGACTTTTTGCGCGGAAAATGGCATGCCTTGCTCCACGGCCGCTACATTGATTTGATTGAGGTTATTCGTGATATGATCGACAATCACCGGTGTTTCGACATAGGTGTCAGACGAAATCACGAATACTTGTTTATGATGTTGTGATTTATTCAATTTGGATATTGCAATCCAAACCGCTTGCACCGTGGCCGTCGAGTCTTTGCCGCCACTGTAGCCGATCACCCATGGCCTGGAGTCCGCCAAGTATAGTTTCTGGATGTGCGCATATAAGTCGTCTGTTGTATTAGAGGTAAAATATGATTTTGGTGGTGGTTCTATAATAGGGAGGTCTGAGTCATTCATCCTTGATCCTCAATAGTTTTAGTCTCGTTAACCTGTGTTTCTAATGGCTCGTTGGCAGCACGTTGCGTTTCCGCTTCTTGCTCTCGTGATGTAAGCTGTAGCCCTAAGCACTGCTTAACGGCGACTGTCGTCAGCATGACGTTGTTCAGCGATTTGCTAACTCTGCCCGCAGCTAATGCGCGCCCCTCCCAAAATCCTGTGTTAGATTTCGCCCAATCCATTTTCCGTAAGGCCTGTAATTTCTCCGGCCAATCGGTTGGATGTTCGAAAATTAATGTCGCACCAGCATTTCCAATGGCTTGCAGGGCTATTCCATGTGAATGTATATAGTCTTTCCTTAATTCACCGCAGCTAATATCCTTATTGACAGCCAAGCCCCAATCGTGAATGTTTTTACCGACCTCTTCCCAAAACGCAATTGCAAGATCTGATTCTTCTTGGCTGACATCATCAGTTTTTGATTTTTCCAGTAACGCGCGTGTAGCTTGATAGATGCTGCTTAATGTAAATATTTTAGATGAACGGTTTGATATGGTGGTTTTTTCGAGCTCTGTAAGATTCCTGAAATACGAGACCCCTTTTACGACGTCACGTGCCAGTTGAGATAACGCATCACGATGATCATAAAGGATCCCGAGTGACTTGGTTGGCCTGATTGCATGGCGGTTAAGATCCGCAAACATTTGTTGGCTACGTTTTAACCCGCCGTCGATGAAAAATACTACAGATATCGTTTCCTCACCAAGTTCAGGTCGTTGCTTGATCGCTTCCTCAATTGCGGCTCTACGATGTTGCCCGTCATTAATTAGAAATCTCGACGTGAGTGGTATTCGTAATTGGCCAATATCTTTACCGTTTCCGGTATCATCGAACGGTGTAAACTCGACCTCTCCATCAATCGAGGCTGTGATGGAGGAAAATGTATATTCAGTTGGGTTTTCTACTAAGTAACGAGACATCTCCGGAATTCGGGACTTATTTAGAATTCGCTGTGCCCTCATTCCTGCCGGCATATCCTCATCCAGAAATTGAAACATGCGTGGGACAATCTTCAATGGGCACATAACAGAGTAATACCAACGGCCGGCCTGCTTTCCTCGCAGGGCGGTAAATGTTAAAACATTTACAGATGAATCCATCTCAATATCTCCGGAAGTACTATACAACAGCATGGACGTTAAAAAATAAACGTGCACTTGTCAAGTAGCGCGTGCGAGCCCGCAGTTTTTTTTGCAATATTTCGTCGGAAAACTCATGAAACCGCCTATTTACCTCGATAATCAAGCAACAACGCGGTGTGATCCGCGCATTGTTGATGCAATGCTGCCGTTTTTTAGCGACACATATGGTAATAGTTCAAGCGTAAGTCACTCATATGGGCAGGAGGCCCTTCAAGCGATTACGAAAGCCCAGCAACAGATCGCCAACCTGATCGGAGCTACTGATCCCAATTGCATATTTTTCACAAGCGGTTCGACTGAATCAAATAATATCGCGCTTAAGTCCATGACGCTGGCAGATCCCGCGCAGTCACATTTAGTGACCACTGCGGCAGAGCACAAGGCAATTTTGGATCCTGCGGAATTTCTTGAGACCTCTGGCGTTTCAACTTCTGTATTACCAGTTGATCACCACGGCGCCGTCGACCCAGTGGAGGTCGGTAGAGCCATTCAAGACGCAACCAAGGTGGTGTCGGTTATCTACGCGAACAATGAAGTGGGTACGCTTAATGACTTATCCGCAATTGGCGATATTTGCAAAGAGAAAGAGTGTGTCTTGCACACTGATGCTACCCAAGCCGCTGGTAAGACCTCGATCAATGTAGAGTCGCAGGGGATCGACATGTTGAGTTTATCTGGCCACAAGATATATGCCCCCAAGGGAATTGGAATTTTATACGTGCGCCGTCGCGCGAGAGGCTTAAAGATGATGCCACTGCTGCATGGTGGTGGTCATCAAAACAAAATACGTAGTGGTACGCTACCCGTTGCTATGATTGTGGGCCTTGGCAAGGCTTGTGATTTACTGTCAACCGAATTTGAAGAAGTTAATCAACACTGTCAAACCCTAACTGACTTAATGAAGAATGGCTTGCAGGACAACATTTCTGGTATCACATTCAACGGACATCCCACTGAGCGAATGGTGGGCAATTTACACGTCACAATTGAAGGGGTAAAAAGCGAGGCATTGTTACATCTTATGAGGGATCAAGTCGCATTGAGCACGGGCGCGGCATGCACTACGTCTGCGCCAGAGCCAAGCCACGTATTGCTGTCTATGGGAAAAACCTCTAAGGAAATCTCCGAATCGCTTAGAATCGGAATTGGTCGTTTCAATACAACGGACGAAGTTAAACTTGTTATAAGCCTGATTGCGGCTAGCGTTGAAAAGCTGCGTAATATCTAGACCGGGATAAGCCTTCGACTAGTAATATCGCGGCCGGTCAATCTAGGCACCACTTCAACGTGATAAAACTATTAAAGGCTTGCAGGCGAACTAGAGCCTCCACCGGGCCATCTTACTACGGCATGCGCAAGCCGCTTGAACGCAAACTATTTTAACGAAAACTCTATTTTGCGCCGAAAATTCACGCTTCCCACTCTCTTAAGTAGTGTAAACCGCGACGGCGCGACTTAAACAACTTCATTGAATTTATAGGGGAGTGTAATGCTTAGGTACAGTGAAAAACAATTACAACGAGTAGAAGCGAATTACCCAGGTGTTCGGGAAAGCATAGAACGCTTTGAGGCTATGGACATTCCAGTGTGTCCTAGCTGTTCATCGGATGACACTGCTCTGATACAAGTTGGCTTGATTGGGCGAACCATGACAATTGCCGGTGGGACAACAAAATTCAAACTTATTCCGTATCGTCGGGAACCAAAGTGGAAAAAAAAGTTCTTCTGTAGGGCATGCGAAGAAACGTTTGGTAGTCGTGACGCAGTTTCATAACCATTTTATGCAATAACACATAAAGGTTCACAATCGTCATCCTCTGATGACACGACTTCGAACTTAACAAATGTAATCCATCGCATGTGCTCCTCCGTCTCCGTAGCTGGCCTTTCCAGGGAAAACTTAATCGTTCCTTTGTCGCCCACCTCAGCTTTAGGCTCAGCTTCAAAGAAAATATATTTAATGGAGCAACTGACGGGATACTGCTTTTTCAGTCTAACTGCCGGTGTGTTTAGGCGTTGGTCGTCATTGATAATTTCAAATTTAAATAAATTATCTCGTTCGAATTCGCCGGATGCGTCTGTGTCTATCCAAACCATTGAGCTGCGACCTTTATCCAGACGAACTTTTAACACGCCGTCTTTGGGATATTTGATATTGAACCGCGTAGGAATTGGTAACGGCGGGACTGGCTCTGGCACCGATGGAGCTGTCGGTTCCTTGATTACTGGATCCGGTTTGCGCCTTTTACGTTTTCGCATTACCTCATCGAACGCCAAAGGTCCCTTTGAACCATCCTCGCTCATGTCGTCGGATTCTCTCGCATTAAATCCGAGCAAAGCAGCCCAGTATCCGCCGGTAATGCGAATATCCATTTCCATTAATGCGTCCCAATCTTTAGGGCCGTTTCCGCCATCTAAAAACCTCGCGTTTTTAACTGGGTCGTAATATATATGGTCATCACGCATCTTGCTATGTGTTGAAAGTATAGGATTAACCGACTCACTCTCACTAGATTTGACATGATGTTTATGTAGGCAGCGTTTGGATTTATTACTTCCCGTGGAATCCGGATCACTAATGAATACAAAAATAGTCATTTCCGTGATTTTCTGAGTTTCTGTACACTTCAGGGTATGGATTCCCGTGTTTAGCACGCGATATACGTCCGTCGGGTTAACACTTCGTGCGTCTCGGTTTACCATCGTCAATTCCCCTCAAAAATATCTGTGGAACATTCGGCGAAGGACTCGCCTTCATTGCAAACTCCGCCCTCTGACAAAAGGCGTCGTAGTTTACACTACTTAAGAGAATTACAATCGTAAATTTCCGGAGCGAAATAGAATTTTCATTAAAATAATTCTGGCCCCGCTTCTTCAAAAATTCTCTGAGAGGAAGATATATAGGGGGGTAGAGCGAGTTGGGATCCCAGGGGTGCTTCGCTCAAGCCTGCGTCTGAGCCACGTTTGTACGAACTGACATCCAGTGCGGCTTTCTATTACGCCGCTAGTGCTAAGGTCCATTCGGTTTGCTATTGCCTGAACGCCCGCCAGCCGTGTTTTTCGAGGTGTAGGTTAACTACCGAACTAATCCAACTCACGAACGACGCGGAAACCGTGGCGGTCACTCTCCCCTATAAGTTGGCAGGTACGGTAAGAAGGTAGCTCTAATTGACCTAAGTGACATCCACCCCGCAAAACACGACCCCGACTATAACGGGTCTTCGCCGGACCTTTTGGATCCTTTTTAGGAGGTGGTTCATCTCCAATTTTTACGCTATCAAGAAATCCATAATAATCGCTGCAATATTCGTTTACATTACCATGCATGTCATACAGCCCCCAAGGGTTCGGTTTTTTTAGTCCAACTTTCTTAGCATGTCCCCGACATCTACGGCAATCGTCGTCCCACCCATAAAAGTAATGCGGAATAACCTTAAACCCATGTAACTGATTAATAAGCTCCCCACCGTACCAAGCGTATTCATCAGCTCGAGACACATCAAACGAAAAGGTGGTGGTGGTTCCTGCCCGACAGGCATACTCCCATTCCGCTTCGGTGGGTAAACGATATGTCTTGCCTTCCCTCGCACTGAGCGCTGCGCAATACCAAAAGACATCTTCCTCAGTTAACCAGGTTGCAGGATTGTTTTTATCTGCCTTAACCCCGATCTTTGTGAAAAATGTACCTTTCCACGGTTGAGTTCCCATCAACTCTTTCCACTGTCCTTGAGTCACTACCGTGGTTTGCATATAAAATTCTTTGGTTATTGTGACGGGGTAGTGGGACGTATAATGGTCCTGCTGGATTGGGGAATGTTCAAAATCGTCAGCGATAGGCTGACCCATCATGAAGGTGCCAGCGGGGATCAAGTTAAGAGTCATGCCGACCGAGTTGATAATAGATTTGGGTTGTTGATCGTTCATTGGTAAATTTTCTGCCGGCGTTTATTAAAGGTTGGCAAGCCTGTAATCTAACTCAACTCAATCTATTTTTAAACAAATTTCTTTTTCAAATCAAAGTTTCGACATTTGATTTAATATGTGGAGCTATTCACTTAGAGGCTCGACAGGCGAGTAAAAAACCTCAATAAGCGTCCCGGTGGTAGTAACTCCGCCACTAGCGCCTGCGGTCACTC
>JABHUV010000009.1 GCA_018658605.1 Planctomycetaceae bacterium
GATCGCGTACCTTGCGGAGAAGCAGAAATCGGCATGCCATCTGGTAGTGGTCGGCCGGCACAGGCATACCCCAAGGGCAACAGTTTATCTTTAATCTCCCGAAATTCCGTAAAACTATCGGAGTACACCCAAATAGTCACCGTTGCCGTATCCGGGACTAACCGTTGAACATATTGCAAGAATCGCGAACCGGGTTTCAATGCCGCAGCCACCGTTTCTCCCCGCGTGGAATCAACCGGTAATACCTCCAATTTTATCAATTCAATACGCTCCTGCCTGCGTGGCCCAGCATCGGTGCGTACTATTTGGCTCAGATACCCCAATTGATACCTCAACTCAAAGCCTTCCACGGGACCAAGCGTGTTGGTGACGGTCTTTTGAACCCGTACGTTAGTAAGGTGCTGCGCGGCGTGCGATTTCATGCGGTCGATCAACTCATTAAATGGCACATAGGAAATCCGGCCATTTGCTAAACGGAAATGAATCTCATCTCCGAATACCGTTTTCGCCATCGGAGTTGGGATGTGGTCAATAACATTGATTTGCTCTTTCATGTTGTCAAGCACTTGTCGACTGCGGATTAAATCACCCAATTCTTTTTGTTTAGCTTCGAATTGAAACTGTTCGTCATTGGAAATCTGATCAACATCCGACAATCCCTTGGAATCTTGTGTTAATCGAGTTGTAATCGTGGAAACTAGTTGCTGCAACTTATCACGCTCCGCTCGTCGATACGTTATTTCAATTTGTTGCCGAGCACTCACCTCTTCGAGGTCATGAATATCTTTTTCAATCGCCATGGATTCACGTTGAGCGTCATCAACGGCTTCGCGACTTGCGGCTTCATTCAAGCTTACGACTTCCTCTTGGGCCGTTTGTGTTTGCGCTGAAACAATCGCTTCGCGTGTTCGCACCATCACAATAATAACCAGGATGATCAACACTCCGACCAAGTTGGCAACGATATCTTGAAAGGAATCCAAGCCACCTATTTCACTATCTTGTTTTCGTTTTCGCTTCATGGTTTTGCTTCAATGCGTTGTGTCACAATAATGCCACTGCGTTTTAAATACTTCTGTAATAAATAGAAATGCTGTTCACCACCGACAGCAACTTCAACGTGTAATTCCGGTTTCCAATAGCCGCCAGCAAGGGCAAGCCCCCAGCCGTCAATATACTGATGGAGTGCGGCGACGAATGGATCTATCGTTTGCTGCATCTTGCCTTCGATACGCACGACGATTGGAGCACCTCGTTCACCACGGGCTGGAATCAGAACAAGCTGATCTACTGTACATAAAACTCGGACGCCTCGTGTTACTGCTGGCCCGATCGCCTGCTGTTTCTTGAGCGCCCAACCTGGTTTGCGGCCGGGCATTCCCATTTGGAAATACGAGGCCCCTTTTCCGCTCCTAGCACCGCGATCAACATCCTGACCGTTGGAGGGCGTAGTATTATTTCTAGCGGTGCTTTGCGGCATTGGCGACGTCACGTTCAGTTGTTGCCCGAAACCTGTGTCAGTCTTCGGAGGTTTCGGACCGTCTACTTTGGACTGTTCGTTCCGCTGCGGTGCCGCACCATCGAAAGGCTGGTTAGCATGGTTTGTGGTCGGGCTTAAGCGATAACGACTAGGCATCGTTGCGGCTAACGCTTGTTGTCGCGAGCGTGCTGCTTTGATTGTTTGGCGTAGTTGTTGGGCCAACGCAGGTTGTGGGCGTGGATAAGCCAGTTTCAATTCATCACTTATCAGCTCGTAACCAAATTCGTGTTGCCAGTTCTTCATTGCCTGCCGCGCTACGCCATAACTCCGAACACCACTGGATCGAACAATCAACAGCGGGTAGGGCGCAATGGACTCATCAACGGTGTGCTCAAAATAGAATTCTCGAGCAGCACGCAAGCAGGCGTCGAGTGGATTCCCAGGACCTGGCGGACCTGCCATTTCAATTTCCGTAATCAAAATGCCTTCGGGTTGAATAATGATTCCTTCCGCAACGCACTCGATATAAATAGGTCGACGGTTTGTTCCCTTGTCGCCCGCATACGGGATAATCGCAAAAGATTCCGTCACAGAATCTCGTTCCAGTCGTGCTTGAGCAAGTTTAGTGCGGGCAGTCTTTATGTCTGCGTCAAGATTTTCAAGTTCGGCTTGCCAATTTTTTCGTTGTGCCTCGATCGCAACATCTTGTTGTAGTTGACGCTGCAGGGATTCATGACGAGAAACAAGTCGCTGCAGTTCTTCTTCGAGTTCGCGTGCATGTTGCTCTAGATGACTTAGGGAGAGGCGATTACTTGAAATTTGCGAATGTTGTTCTTCACGCTGGTTCCGCAATACCAAACTGCGCCATTGATAATTCTCTAACGCTTGCTGGTTCTGCTGCGCGTCCGTTCGCCGCTCGGCATTGTCCACGTGAGTCGCCTCAATAATCTCGTGTGCATGCACTTGCGCTTGGCGAACACCCATGACAAGCAAGGAAATCAATGCCCCCATCGTGCAAATTAAAACCGCCAAAAAAGGGAACATCGATGGCGCTGCACCTTGACGACGTTGCTTACGCTTACGTCTCATGCAGCTTTACCTTTTGGGTTATCGATTTCTGGTGAAGAATCGAAGACTTTGGATTGCACCGCCGGCGCACCCAATCGAGTGGACAACAATTGAATCGCTGCGGAAAGACTCACGACTACATCTTCAAACTGCCGAGTGTCGGCCAAATGTTGAAGATTTTCATTAAGTGCTTTTTCCAGACTTATTACATCGCCGGTGGTCTCAACAACCTGCTGCATCATCTCCATCTGCCGACGCATTGAATCTTGGTTCCCGTGCAATAAATCGGCACTGCGATTCAAGGATTCCATCCAGTTTTCCCATTGCTGTTGGCCAACTCTGCTATGTTCCGCTAGCGATTGCGACATACTGCGTTGTAAAGCAGCGCCCATCGTGCTGCCTTGTTCCGCAGCCCAAGATTGCCATTGTTGTTGTAATCCGCTAATCGCGTCACTCCAACATGCCTGCTGAAACTGCGTTAATTCTGTGATAACAGGCCGTAATGATTGTGCCATATCCGTCGATGCACCTGCAACTTCCGACTCCATCGCTAACAATCCCGACAAAGCATCTTCTGTTTTAATGTCGACCGCGCCCAATAACTGAGTCTCGAATTGATCTGACATAAACTGAATAAACATCAACATGATCGATAACGTCAAAGCAAGTGCTGTTGTATCAAAGGCTACGTAGAGCCCAGCGAACAATCCCTGCATGGCTGCGTTAAGATCATTACCCAATTGCTGAGTAGTCAAGTCACCGAGGGCTTGGGTGATTCCCATGACCGTACCAAGGAATCCCAGCATCGGAGTGGCCCAGATTATAATACGAACTAACGAATAACCTTCGTACTGCGCGTCGGCATCTTTTTCCGATTGATATTTTAACTCATCATTAAGATGACGAGTGCCCCGATTGGATACAATTGTCTCCAGCAATGTGGTTATCCGTGTCCCCAGATAACTACGTTGCACGCGCGACGACCATTGTGATGCACTGTTAAGCAATTCGGTCGCGTGACTTAAGGAATCTTGAGAAATTGTAGCGGTTTCTTTGGCTGGTAACTCCGCACGGTCTAATACCGCAAATTGACCTAATAGATTGAGACCCCGCAAAATGAGGGCTGCCATCGCTATAAAAAACATCACGGTTGTAGCAATCGCTACAGGGTGACCGAGGAAATATCGCTGTGCCAAATCGTTTTTCAGGGGCCCTTGAAGAAGCTCGTAAAACGTAATGCTAGCGGCCGCACCCCAAAGGATCGGCCAGCCAAGATTACCAATTATGTTGATCAACGATTTTGATTGTGCTCGTGCCACGGGGATCGAATTCCTTATTTATTACAACCGTATTCCTACTTTCGCAGGCAGAGTCGTATAACATCACGAAACTCCATGTTGCTAAAATCGGCATAATCGACACAATCGCTACATCTTATTGGTGCTTTTTCCTTAGCAAAATGCATGTTTTAAGTCCGAAACGGATCTTTTAAGAAGGGTTAAGCCCAGTAGTGGCACCTTCGGATATATTATGTACTAAGCACGCTACAAAATGACGACAGACCATTCCCCTTCCAGATTGCTAAATTTCCCGGCAATTAAGGTTGGACAAATGGTCTACCCACGACTGTCTGACAACGCCTGAAAAACACCTGCCAATACTTTTATGGAAGATGCAGCAATGAATTTATTAGAACAGGGGATAACAATTTAAAGGTATTGAAGACGCCTTTAGAGGGCTGGAGCAACTTGCTGAAGCGATTGCTAGCGGATTCATTGTAGCCGCTTTAATCCTCGTCCTATTTGTGCCTATTGGCGACGGTACGTTTGGTGCGATTACCGAATTGATTTTCTATCGCAAGTCAAAAGATGGATAGCTTCGCCGAGCGACAAAGAAACTAATTGAGGGTATTTTTTGAAGTGGGCACTGCATGCCGTTGTCGCGGTAGAGCTGTGTTTTTTCTGCTACATGATTGTAGTAAGTCCCCTTTGATCTACCGACCTCCAGAAATCATGCTTGTTCAAAAAAACACTACCAACCGTTATTGTTCAGCAAGGTACCGTTTATTCCATATTCAAATAGATGGCAAATATGGTCTCGGTGGTTTGGCAGATAGACCACTTCAATCGTTGACGCCTCCTAAGACGTAACTCTCGAGTCACTCGCGATAGGTAGCAAAGCAGTGTGGGGTTTCCCATAACTCAGCTTTAACAATCGGAAAGCCGTGACTCTTAGCGACTTCATAGATAATCTTAGCAATATTTTCAGCCGTAGGGTTTTCATCGACTAGATAGAGTGGTTCCTGCATTCCTTGTAGCGTTTCTACAACGGGATCATCACGATGAAGAATCATGCGATGATCCAGATTGTCATCGATCCACCCCGCAACAACAATTTTCACATCCTTAAAATCAACGACCATTCCGCGCCCGTCAAGCGTCTCCGCGGCAATCGTAATCACCGCCCGTCCGTTATGCCCGTGTAAGTGCTTGCATTTACCCTCGTAATTTAATAAACGATGGCCGTAACAAAAATCGATTTCACGAGTCACACAGAACATAATTCACCACTACAAAAAAGAGCGTCGGATACTAGTATGTTCGTCCAAAAACCAAGCACACTTTGAACGTTTGCCGTAAAATAGCTTGAACTATATGACCAGAGTCATAGAATGAGGAAAAGCTGCAAGGAAGCAATTAAATGTAATTGTCAAAAATGAGAGCAGTGGCTGCCAGCGGAAAATCAGATGGCAACATACAGTGGTGCCTGGTTGTACCCATTAGTACATGGAGAAATTATGGAGAATAAAATGACATTGGATAGAAGTTGGGTAATCTGTATCGGTTGTATCGTTTTGTTTTTAAGCGGTTATTTTGGATCTCAATTAACCACTACTCCGGCTCGGGCCAATGCGCAAGATGCCACTACTTTGACTACCAACAATAGCCAGTTACTCATGTCATCCACCGATTTGGAAACTGGTAAACAAATAACAATTATTGACGTAAAGTCTAAAGCCATAAGTGTTTATCTCATCGAACGGGGTACCGGAAAAATACAACTTCTTAGCACTCGAAATGCTCACTGGGATTTCCAACTCGACGAATACAATTCAGGGAACCCAACGCCTAGAGAGATTCAGCAGCTCATCATTCAGTGAAAACACAAGGATTTTGGTGGTTTTTGCCTTAGTTTTGCAACAAACAAAGGTCAAGCAAAGGGAGTTGGAATACCGAACAGAAGAACAGGTAACCTATGCGCACTAAGGCGCGAAAAGTCCCTATTCAAGTTCGAAACAAAATTTGGTTTTCGAGTTTGCGGGGGAAATGTCTTGTTTTCATAAAAAATGGTAACGACAAATGGCAGACAAAATCAATTTAAACGAAGCTGCGAAGATCCTCAACATTGATGTCGAGCGACTTCAGTTCTTAGCCCGTACGGGTGAAATTCACGGTACCAAAGATGCTGACGAAACTGCATTTACATACCAAGAACTAAAGCGTTATGCCGATTCTAGTGGAATTGACATACCTGATGCCCACGCTAGTGACTCCAGCAGTCTATTTGACGATGAGTCCGTACTCATCGACGAAACTCCAATAGCCCCAACAGCCGGCGGCAGTGGTACAATTATTGGCGATGAAGGAAACGCCAATCCTCATGACAGTGACCTAAACCTTGGGGATTCACTCGAATTAGAAATAGACGATTCTGACGACCTTTCCCTAGATCTCGAAGAAGGTGACCTCGACCCTGAAGACAAAACAATGTTCGCTGGGGACGACAGTGAAGGTCTTTCAGCTTCGGATCTTGCTGCACTCTCTTTGGACTTAGACGACGAAGGAGCTATTGAATCGGATGATGACACTCAATTTGGTGTTGGCGAAGAATCAGACCTAATGGGTGATGAAGTCTTGAATCTGGATCTAGGTGGATCGTCTGACGATGAAACTCAATTCGCTATTGGCGATGCCGGTTTTAAGGTGGCCGAAGATGAGTTGGTTCTCGGTGGCGAAGAAATGCCTCTTGACCCGGCCGCTAGCAGCGATGTTGCCTTAACTACTGGAAACAGTGGTATCAATCTATCAAGTCCTCACGACAGCGGGATTTCCCTTGGGGACGACCTCTTAGATCTTTCTGCGGAAAGCGGTAGCTCACTGGAACTACCTGGCATCGACGACGAATTTATCCTCGGTGGCAAACCAGACGATGAAATGTCCGACAGCGGGTCTCAAGTCATTGCCTTGTCAGATTCAGTTGCCTTTGGCGAAGACACCGCAACACTCGTACAACAAGAGGGAGCGGCAGACCCGTTCGCAATGCCGCCGGAACCTGCAGGCGTTGATCCTTTCGCAATTCCCACCGACGCGGCCATGCCAGTTGATCCTTTTGCTCTACCGCTAGGACAAGGTGCTGCGCAAGGCCCAGCAGCAATGGCTCCATTAGAGCCAGCGGGCGACGGCGCTGCTATGATAGCGCCACCCATGCCAGAAGCAAGTTATGGATTCTTTAACGTAGTCAGTCTGTTCCTGGTGTTCTTGATGCAAGTTACGATTTTCGTGATGCTAATCGACCTCGTCAAAAACTTGTGGGGACACCATGCCGAAACACCATCAAGTATTTCAACCACGCTGATCGAAGCAGCCGTAGAACTCAAGAACGGGCAAAATGCGTGGATGATCCTCAGCATCGCCGCAATCGTGTTCTTTATTGCCATTATCGTCGGCTGGATTCTCGATCGAAACCGAAATAAGTAGTCGGTGTTTCTTCGGCCTACTGTAAAAGTGAAACGCAGACGGGGAATAATCGTCGATAATTACGGCTCTACAGCCCTGCTAGATCGCGCTTACTTGGGCTATAATTAAAGCTCGCATAGGCAATCACCTTAGACGGCATTTGGACACGAAATCGCGTCCTCACAATCGCACGTTGAATGTCTATTAGAGTCATCAAATCTGCCGAGTAGATTTCCCACCGCACGTTCGCCACATTTCTTCCACATCCAGCAATAGAGCTTTAGAATCTTATGGCCCAGCCACAGCTCGTTACCGGCGAACAACCAGCTCCCTTACGAGTGATTTTGCGCTGCTATGAGTTTTTTGCATCACTCAAACTAGCGGTTGTGATGATCTTCTCCATGGCTTTTACCCTCGGTTACGCAACCTTTGTGGAAGCGGCCTACGGCACGCCGGTGGTGCAGTTTTTCGTATATCAAACATGGTGGTTCAACGCCCTTAACTTTACATTAGGCGTCAATATTTTCTGCGCCGCGGCAATTCGCTATCCCTGGAAACGATATCAAACTGGGTTTGTGATTACCCATATCGGACTGTTGACTTTGCTAATTGGTGCTGCCATTGGACGCAAATATGGTGTCGATGCTCAAATCCCCATCTTCGAACACAAAATGGAAAACTTCGCCTTTGACCGAGGACGCATGTTTTTTGACCTTGAAATTGTCGATGACCATTCCGAATCGAGCCAACATAACCATGAGGAATTTGTACATTCACAAATGCGAGTACCGTTTCTTGCGGGGCCATTTAACTGGGAAGATTACGACCACCAATTTAGCTACACGCTCGAAGGTGGAAAAAAGTTTACCGGCATCCAAGGTTTACTCAAAAATGGTTTGAGGTGGTCAAGCGGCCATATCTTCAAACTCGCACAACGACATGAAGCTAACGATATCGTCATTGAGCAAACGGTGACTCACGAAGGTCAAAGCAATGGGCAACCACTGAAAATTGAGGTCTTGGATTTTCAAGCAGATTCGCAGAAATCTTCGCTGCCGCGAGTCGAAATTGTATTGAGTAATCCGCCGCAACAGTTTCTCGATGAGAACACCGGAAAGCAGGAAGAACGTCCAGGGACATTCGATGTCGAAACACCGAATGCTTTTCCAATTACGATCATGCCCTTGTCCGACCCTTTAGAAGCAATCTACGGTGACATCTATCCCTATGGATTCAGCCAACCCCAGCAGGCTGGCGGTGGGAAAGTTATGCTGTGGATAGCACCCGATGCGGAATACCGTGCTGCCTTTCTTGAAGCCGCGCCCACGGGTGATCTAGGCATTAAAGGTCAGGTCGTGTTGCGAATTGCCGGAACGACCCACCAACTGGACTTAAACACACCACTCGTCGATGCCATTATTGAATTACCCAACTCGGATTACAAAGTGAAAGTTCTTGGACTGTGGAATGACGTTGTCGAAGGTCGCCCAGGCACACCCAGCACCACCTATGGTTATTCCAATAACACCCAAGAATCCGAACCAGAATCACCAACGGCTCATCTACAAGTTCTAGACAAAGATTCAGAGCCATGGGGTCGCGAAATTTTGTTATTCGCCAATAAGCCACATCACAATGTATTTGACTTTGATAAAAAGATTTACGGCACCTATTGGTTTGACTTCTCTAAAAAATCGATTCAGCCATTTGGCGGCGATCCAGCTGCTCAAGAACAAGTTTATTCACGCATTGAATTTCTACAAGGTGATGACGGCACGCTATATTATCGCTATTGGAATCGCCGCACCAACAAACTGGTTTCCGTCGGCAGCCTTGTCGACGACGGTGGCGTCAATAGTGCTGTTGATGGTTTTCAAATGCCACAGTTCAAATCACCATTGCGATTTTACGTAAAGGATTTCGAGTCGAGCGATAAACCCCGAGCTACAAGTCAGGCTTTGCCGTATAACAGAGATCTGCAAATCGTACAGCGGCGAGTGATGGCCTTAGTACGAGTCACCTTTGGAACAACGACCGAAGAGCATTGGTTAAGAGCATTTGTCGGAGCACCGGGAGAGCGGCGCGCCACGGATCAAGAAATCCGTGTTCACGATGAACCCAGCGGGCAAACCCTTGTGGTCTCCATGCCAACACAAGCCCTCGATATCGGATTCCGGATTCGATTGAAAGACTTTGAGCGCAAACTTGACCCCGGTACACGGCAAGCCTCACATTTTTCCAGTTGGGTTGATTTTGTTGACTTAAATAACACTCGAGAAATCTGGGGAGTTGGCATCGCCGATTCAACCGCCCAATCAATTGAAGTACCCGCGCGTACGGAAAGCGGCCAACTTAGCGACGCTGGCAATGCTCACAGTGTTTCCGGCTTTGCAATGGTGCCAGCAAAACATGGAGCTGATGTTTACTGGATAGATTCAACACAACGCGAAATCAACATAACACAACTCGATTCCGGTACAACAAAACCGCTCTTAAACAGTCAGATATTGCGGCAACGCACTCAAAGCCAAGGTAGTAGCGCGGGGCTCAATCAACCACATAGCTTAGCGTTTGATTCAAAACAGAATCGCATCTATTGGATCGATACCATTGGCGGCAGCACGATGATTCAATCAATGAGTATATTTAATGACGAACCTCCTCAACAAATCGCCTTCTCGGCCGGTATTATTAGCAACTTCGCTCTTGACCCGTTACATGACACAATCTATTGGATTGATTCACTCAACAACCAGATCATGCGCGGCTCGCTCGACGGGAACACACCTCCCACTATTGTCGTTACCAACATTCCTAAACCCAACGGACTAGCCATTGCGCGACAAGCTGGCACCTTATATTGGGGCCAAACAGATTTAACCGCCGACGGAACTTCAACCGTCGGCACCATCGTTTCTCGCGGTATTGATTCGAGTCTGCCACCCAAAGTAATTGCTCGACTTGAAGTCGACAATTACTGCGTTTCTCTGACCCTCGACCAACAACACGACACCTTGTATTTTATCGAAGCCCCCCAACCAACCAAAGAATATATTGGTCAACATAGTGCTGAATTACATTCTACCCACTTCTTAAAATCGATAAGCACCACCGGGGGGAGTGAACACGTTTTCGACGTTCCCGCTCTCGATTTGGCAAATCACCTACATGTCTTTGGAGAAACCGTTTACTGGGATCAATCTGCTTCTTTTGAACATGACGTCTTCATCACCATGAACGCCCCTGTGCAATTTGATAGCCCCACTAATGGACACAGCTACCGTTTGTTTCAAGAAAGTTTTAGTGGGCCATGGAATCCCGGCGAAGCGGAATATGAACGAGTCATTCCGGCTGATTCACTGCAAACCGATTTATATTTATCCGTACTGACGGTAAACCGTGATCCTGGTCGTGCTATTCGTAATTTCGGCTGCTTAATCGTTTGCCTTGGCATCGCAATTATGTTCTACATGAAAGCGTATTTTTTTAAGTCTAAATCTTCCAAGCAGTCTTCCAATAAACTTTTAAATTCGAACGACGCAACGGAGAAATCAACGCCCACTAATGCAACTTAGTGCATTAAGTAAAAACATTTCAAGAGACAATAGTAGGTTAATTGCAGTCGAAATAAACACGTAAAATGGCGATACAAAACATGGTAACCCGTAAGAAAACTCGGTTGTGGATAACGATACTAATGCTGGTTGTGACCAGCGATGCATTCCTCACCCCACTGGCGACTGTGTCTGCGCAAGACATTCAGCTCCATGATTTCCGGTACATACCCGTCTTTCACAAAGGGCGTATTAAACCGTTGGATTCCTATGCCAACGAAATTCTTGAAGTCATTGCTAACACAACGCGTGGGACAATCACGCTGGACATGGCGGATTATTTCTCGCCTCAAGAATTGGCATCTGATAAATTGCAGGATGTCAGAATCCTCTTTCCTGAAACTGGCGAACATGAATTTAAACGCAAGTGGACTGCCACAGAACTAGTTCTGAGCTGGTTAGTCGAACCTGACAAATGGGAACATGTGCCATTTATCTATGCCACCCATGAAGAGGTGCGCAGCAAACTCGGTGTCGAAATCGAAAATGGCGTCCGCAAATACGTTTCTCCCGCTCAAATAAAAAATTCGTCATCTTTACAAACTTGGCTAACTGAATCTGCCGAACAACAACGCTCGGGAACCAACCCCGACGACGCGTTTTTCAAACACATCGAAACAGTACTGGGACGACTCGATCTCTTTCGCAGTGTTTCACTACAAGCGAATGATCCATTAACAGGCAACATCCGCGTCGCTGATATTGGTGATCGTAAACAGTTTTGCTCTTCCGTACAGAAAATTGTCCGCTTGCTTGACACCCCCAGTCAACGTGGTTCACTCTCAGAACGACTGCGAAACCTAGCAAACGTTTTTGGTAAAGCCGCTGCTAGTCCCGAGGGTCCGCTCGCAACGGGTCAACGCTTAGCCGCTTCTATTAATAATTCAATTACCTATGCCTACCACCTGCAACTGAAATCAGCTGTCATTCTTGGATTTGAAGTTCCAACGGACGAAGGCAGCCAGACAGTTGTCGCAGCGGACGAAATGACCACAGAGAAAATTGCGGAGATTGTTTTCTTGTTTCGCGCTAACATCCAAGCAATGCAACAGAGTTTCCAACAAGTCCAAGAAGAATTCTCCAAGTCTCCTCAAGGCTTAAATGCAACCCAACTCAAAGACTTTCAGTCGATGTTTCGTGAAATGCAGTCCCAGTCCTTGAAGTTAAATGTACTGTGCCTCGAATTACAATCGACGCTCTATGCCGGACGAGAAGCGGTGTTGGTAATCCCCACATCCAATCCGTATGCCGTTGCTAAGAACCGTGATGAAGGCACCATCATCCAGCCTTGGATAAGCTTGCAGGC
>JABHUV010000089.1 GCA_018658605.1 Planctomycetaceae bacterium
GGATGACTCTATTGCCAATTTTGAATCCTGCACTCGCTAAAAACAAGCTAAAATCAATTCTTAAAAAATTGTACGAGGTCTACTCAATTGTCAAAGATCAATACTGCGTTGGGACGAACCCTCAGCAGTAGAAGTCCAATAATAACCCTTGCACGGTCACGGTCAACAGGGTCAGACATCTTTTTCTCCTTTTTTTTCTCAGCATCATCTTCCTCGTCTATCCCCTCCCTGAACGAATCGCACTAGCCGACACCTATATCATTCACTTTCAGAGGAAAAACCGTTAAGCTATTAGTATATAGCTGTCTATAAAGTTAAGTGCTGACAACCAAACAATTACTTCCAACTACAAAGAGTGATCATTGATGCATTGCCGCGGCGTTCGAGGCGCTACTACCGTAACGGCTAACACCAGCGAGGAAATACTCAACGAAACTCGCCGACTGCTAGCTTTGATGATTCGACTTAACGACATCCAAAGTGAAGATGTCGCTAGCGCAATCTTTACTCTCACCAGTGACCTTAATGCCGAGTTCCCGGCAATGGCCGCGCGACAACTCGGTTGGCTCGATGTACCATTAATATGTACACACGAAGTACATGTTCCAGGTGGATTACCGCGATGTATTCGCATACTGCTCAATTGGAATACGAATAAAACGCAAACCGAAATCCAGCATGTCTATTTTCGAGACGCGACTCGCTTACGACCCGACCTCTCAAAACTTCCACCGGTCGATTTCGACGAGCTCGAAAACTGGATTTCCGCACACCTAGAAAATGCCGACCTCTGATAACCGGTGCAGGTTTTTTATTTTCACAACAACGGGTTATTGATACAAATTAGCATTAGTTTGAGATACGGGCACTCAACACATGACAAATCGAACCAAACTTACTGTGGCCATATTCACAGCGGTTGTCTGTCTCAACTCGTGGTTCCGTCCAGCCGCAACCGCAGCCACGCGGCGGCCGAACATCATCGTCATCTTTTGTGACAATCTTGGATATGGAGACATTGAGCCATTCGGCTCAAGGTTGCACCGCACACCCCATCTCAACCGCATGGCAAAACAAGGCCGCAAGTTCACCCATTTCTGCGTATCTGCCGGAGTTTGTACTCCGAGCCGAGCGAGTATTATGACCGGTTGCTACGCCCAACGGGTTGGCATGCACAATAACCCACGTGATGGTCAAGTTTTACGACCCGTTTCACCTTACGGCCTACATCCTAACGAAATCACAACCGCTGAAATTCTACAAGCCGCTGGCTATAAAACAGGCATCATTGGCAAATGGCACCTCGGCGATCAACCCGAATTCCTGCCAACTCGACAAGGCTTTGATCTGTTTTTTGGTGTACCCTACAGCGACGACATGACCGCTGCTGTTGGACAACGAGTTGCCCAACGAGGCAATAAACAACTGCAAGGTCATCTGTGGCCACCACTTCCGCTGATGAAAAACGAAACCGTCATCGAAGCGCCAGTCGAGCGAACTCTGTTGACGCAGCGGTATACCAAACAAGCAACTCAATTCATCGAAGACAATCAGGACCGCCCCTTCTTCCTGTATATGCCTCAAGCAATGCCCGGCAGTACTAGTACCGCTTTTTCAAGTCCTACTTTTAAAGGAAAAAGTAAAAACGGCTCGTGGGGGGATTCCATCGAGGAACTCGATTGGTCCACCGGACAAATACTAGACAAGCTAACAGCCCTCGGTCTCGAAAAAGAATCTCTCGTTGTTTGGACCTCTGATAACGGAGCACCCATGAACAATGACCCCAACGATCCAACTCGCGGAACCAACCTACCACTAAACGGGCGAGGTTACACGACCAGTGAGGGAGCATTCCGAGTTCCGACAATCATGTGGTGGCCCAGTGTCATTCCAGCAGCGACTGTGTGTGACGAGTTAAGCACAACAATGGACCTACTGCCAACGTTTGCCAAACTTTCCGGTAGCAACATCCCTCAAAACCGAACCATTGATGGTCATGATATCCGATCGCTCATCTTTGGTGATCCCGGTGCAAAAACACCTTACAAAGCATTCTATTACTATGCCATGGATCAATTGCAAGCCGTTCGCAGTGGGCCTTGGAAACTTTTCGTGCCTCTGGAACAATTTAATCGACACCCACATTTCAAAAAGGGACAAATAGCGACCACGCTTTTGTTTAACGTTGTCACTGACATTGGGTCCCAACGAAACGTGGCCAAACAACACCCAGAAATCGTCAAGCAACTCACCGAGTTAGCAAACCGGGCTCGTCAAGACCTCGGCGACAAGGGTCTTGCTGGCAGTGGTCAACGACTCGCCGGGAAAACCCTCAATCCCCAACCCCAACTCCTCCAACTTAAAAATGGAGTTCCCCAGAATTAACGGTCAGATGAGTAAGTATGCAAACGATTACTTCGCACAACGAAGTTTACCCGATTTTCACGTTGGTGTGAATTTGTACAAATTCGTGATTGCATTTGTTTGATACTGTACCGACTAACAACCTGAGACGTCACGTTTTAACCATTAACTGTTCTCAACTCCAGCGTTTATACGGTAGAATAGACTTAAACAAGAATTATCATCTCGCATTCCGCTTAACCCCGCCCCGCCCCAATGAAGCTCTACAAACTTTTTTTTCTACTGGCTGTATTACTTGGATTTTTCCGTACCAACTGCACAGCAACCCGAGCGGATGAAGGTACCGATCTCTTTGAAAATAAAATCCGGCCTGTTTTGGTTAAGCATTGTTATGAGTGTCATGGCGAGGACGAACAAGAGAGCGATCTACGACTTGATAGCTACGCGGAAATGCTACGCGGTGGCGCGGCTGCCCCAGCCGTAATTCCTGGTGAACCGGATGAAAGCTTGTTAATACACGCCATCGGCTACGCCGATGACGAGTTACAAATGCCACCGGATGGGAAACTGTCAGACGCTGTCATCGCTGATTTTCGCAGGTGGATTGAAATGGATGCGCCTCATCCGGATGCAAATAAAACTAGTGCCTTGCCTCGAAAAGGCGCTGTTGACCTCGAGAAAGAACGGCAATTCTGGTCTTTCCAGCCGCTACTAGATACGGCAATTCCGACTGTCAAAAGCAGCAATTGGCCGCAGCAATCCATTGATTACTTCATCTTGAGCAAACTCGAACAGCAAAAACTTTCACCCGCAGCAGCCGCAGATCGAGGAACACTAATTCGACGGGCCACATTCGACTTAACCGGCCTGCCGCCAACACCCGCAGAAATTGACGATTTTCTATACGACAAATCTCCCGACGCTTACCAACACTTAATTGATCGCCTCCTTGATTCAAAAGCGTATGGTGAACGCTGGGGTCGCTTTTGGTTGGACGTCGTCCGCTATGCGGATTCCAACGGACTCGATGAAAACGTCGCTCATGGAAACGCTTGGCGATATCGCAACTATGTCATTGCTGCCTTTAACCAAGACAGGCCGTTCAACGAATTTCTAATGGAACAAATCGCTGGCGATTTAATGCCAGAAACCAAATCAACAGCTACGAACAACCGCAGAGTTATTGCAACCGGCTTTTTAGTTCTCGGTCCCAAAGTGCTTGCTGAAGTTGACAAAGTCAAAATGGAAATGGATATTATTGACGAACAAGTTTCCACGATTGGTCAAGCCTTCATGGGAATGACCTTCGGTTGTGCCCGCTGCCATGACCATAAATTCGATCCCATTTCTACGGAGGATTACTACGCACTTGCCGGTGTCTTTAAAAGCACAACGACCATGGAATCGTTTAAGACAATTGCCAAATGGAATGAAACTGAAATTGCCAGTGAACAAGATCGAATAAACTATAAATCAATAACGTCGCTAATAGACACAAAAACCGCTGAGCTAAAAATATTCACGGACGCCGCAAACAAAAAACTACTTACAACACTTGGAGTCGAGAAACTACCTGCTAATCCCGAGATCCAATACCCTATAGACACTAAAAAACAGTATCAAGCGTTGCTGGACGAAGTCAAAAAAATAACGGATGACCGTGGCGAACTTCCTTCAGCTATGGCCGTTACCAATCACGAACCGGAAAATCTGAAGGTACACCTACGTGGTTCCCATACTTCATTAGGCAAAACAGTTGAGCGGGGGTTCCCTGAAGTGTTCATCTCAGCCAATAACCACCCAATTGACAAAAAATCAAGCGGTCGACTTGAACTCGCGCAATGGCTCACCGATCCGCAACATCCATTGACGGCTCGTGTATTTGTTAATCGGGTTTGGCGCTGGCATTTTGGACAAGCCCTGCAACCTACGACCGACAATTTCGGAAACCTCGGCGAACAACCAATTAATCAACCACTGCTGGACCACCTCGCCAAAACGTTTATCGACCATGATTGGTCGATAAAACATCTACATCGAACGATCATGAACAGCAGTACCTATCGCATGAGTAGCAATTTCAACGATGCCGCAAGTAAAATCGATTCTACAAATCGGTATCTGTGGCGATTTCCAGTCAAACGACTCGAAGCGGAAGCGATACGCGATTCCATCCTTGCGGTTTCGGGATTGCTTGACCGGACTATGGGGGGGTCGATGTTACCTGTGAAAAATCGTGAATTCCTGTTCAACCACACCTCCAAAGACCTAACAAAGTACGATTCCTTTGTCCGCTCAGTTTACCTGCCCGTCGTCCGAAATAACCTTTATGACTTTTTTCAATTATTTGATTACAACGACGCTTCCGTCAGCAACGGCGATCGGCAAACAACAACCGTCGCTCCCCAAGCGTTGTACATGCTCAACAGCCCTTTGGTCGATGAAGCGAGCTGCCAAATCGTCGAACAACTACTCGAAGAAAACAAATCACTTAAACCCCGAGTACAACAACTCTATATAAAATTGCTCGGTAGAAATGCGACTCGACAAGAAATATCACGAGCGAGACAATATTACAACCTGTTCCTCAAAACAGCCGTTACAGCGAATACCCCCAGTGCGCCTGCTCTTGAAACAAACGTTGCCACAATGACACCCAGCACCGAATCCAATGTTGACATCGACACAACCAACGAACTCGAAACGACAACCGACTCCTCCCAAGATTCTGCTGAATTCCAAGCGTTAAAACTCTTGGTGCATAGCATCTTGGTAAGTAATGAATTTATCTTTATTCACTAAGTTGTCCACTAACCACTTCTTTAAAACAGATTACTCTACCACCAATACAATCATGTCTAACCGCTGTTGCCCTAACAATTCACAACTTGACACGTCACGTCGTCAATTCCTGAAATCGGCAGCATTACGCACAAATGCGCTTGGATTCGGTAATTTAGCGTTGGGCGCCTTATTACAAGACACAGTATTTGCCAATCCAACGGTTAGTAAACAAACACATCACCCGGCGAAAGCAAAGCGAATCATCTTTCTGTTTATGAAAGGCGGTCCGTCTCACGTTGATACATTTGACTACAAGCCGCAGTTACAAAAAGACGACGGCAAAGAATTGCCTTTCGATAAACCACGAGTGCAATTTGGTGAGACGAGTAAGTTGATGGGATCGCCTTGGAAATTCCGCCCGCATGGTGAAAGCGGGATCATGGTCAGTGAATTGTTTCCCCATGTTGGCAATCGAATCGACGACATTTGTTTACTCAACTCCGTACATGGCACCAATGCCGCGCATGGCGGCGCATTGCTTAAACTTCACACCGGCAGTGACAACTTTGTGCGTCCGAGCATGGGATCCTGGGTCACCTATGGCCTCGGAACTGAAAATCAGAACTTACCCTCATTCGTTACTATCTGTCCCACACTAGCCCACGGCGGCGTCAAAAATTGGAGCTCCGCGTTTCTACCTGCAAAGTTTCAGGGTACGCCGCTAGGCGTCGCGAGTCAGCCGGCCACAAACGCCGAAGTTGCTTACACACACAATCAACGCATCACACGTAAACAACAGCGACTGCAGTTGGATTTGATTAAGCAAGCAAATCAAGAACACCTTAAATTAACCGGTCCTCATCAAGCTCTTGAAGGTCGCATTGGCAGCTTTGAATTAGCGTTTCGCATGCAGAGCCGAGTACCTGAGATTATAGATATTGCTGACGAATCCAAGCAAACACTTGCCATGTATGGGCTCGACGAAGAAATCACTAAAGACTTCGGACGTCAATGCATTTTAGCTAGGCGATTTGCCGAAGCGGGTGTGCGGTTTATCCAAATCACGCACAGCGATTCGAATGTCCAATGGGACCAGCACGGCGACCTTGTTAAGGGGCATACCAAAAACGCCCTAGAAGTCGACAAACCGATAGCAGCGTTGCTGACCGATCTTAAGCAACGTGGACTATTGGAAGACACTTTGGTCCTGTGGGGAGGTGAATTTGGTCGCACGCCTGTGATGCAAGGTTCCAATGGACGCGACCACAATCCCGAAGGGTTTACGATGTGGATGGCCGGTGGAGGTGTAAAAGGCGGATACCAATACGGGACTACCGATGAATATGGTTATTTCGCGCAAACCGATAAAATGCACGTCAACGACTTGCACGCAACACTTTTGCATTTAGTCGGACTCAATCATCTCAATTTGACGTATCGTTACGCAGGCCGCGATTTCAGATTGACGGATGTGGCTGGCAAAGTAGCTACCGGTATCTTTGCATAATCACCATAACGATCGGCGCGTGCGGGCAACCACATAGCTAGCTTTACCTAATTGGAACCTCTGATAACGATGACCATAAATTTCTGTAGTGAACGCTTAAAACGACTATCAACCGCAGTGGACCAAGAAGTCGACCAACAAATCATCGCGGGGTGTGCCGTTGCTATCGGCGGTGCTGACGGTAATTTATTTCAGCACTGTGCTGGATTTGCAAATATAAAAACTGACATGGCCGTGGACTCCAATACAGTTTTTCGTATTGCATCGATGACCAAGCCGATTACAAGTGCTGCAATAATGATGCTCTTGGAACGTGGGTTATTTCTATTGGACGACCCAATCGAAAAGTATTTGCCTGAATTCAAAAACATGCGCGTTTTAAGTGGCAAACGAGATGATGAAGGTAATGCGAAAACACACAAGTCCAAAACATCCATTACGATTCGCCATTTATTAACGCACACTTCCGGAATTGGATATAGTTTTACACACCCCAAACTGGGCGAGTTTTATCGAGCCGCAGACATTCGAGATTGGGCCTACCAAGATGGTACGACCATTGAGGAAGTGGTGGGTCGATTAGCCGAGCAGCCGCTCGCTTTCAACCCTGGCACCAACTGGCTTTATGGTTTGAACATCGACGTTTTGGGACGATTAGTCGAAGTCCTATCTGGGGCGACATTTGCCGATTTTTTAGCAAACGAAATTTTTCAACCATTAGCAATGGGAAGTACCAGCTTTTATCCCAGTGCGCTGCAGCAACAACGCCTCGCCCGAGTGTACACACCCGACATCGCTACAGAGACGTACGCTGATGTGGATTTCATGACCGCCAAGGAATCATTTTGTGTTCCTGCAGATACGGGATTGCGGATTCTAAGCAAATTGGAGTTTGAATCATTTGTACATGCCGATTTTGCAGTAGTGGAATCGCCCAGTGAGAAAGAGCAGGTTTATTATTCTGGCGGAGCGGGATTACATTCAACGCTCGAGGATTACAGTCATTTCTGTCAGATGATGATTGGGAATGGGGTATGGAAAAATCAGCGGCTACTCAGCAAAAGCAGTGTTGCCTTGATGCGTAGTAACAACATCGGCGAATTGACGATCAATCTCGGTGGAGCAATCGCTTCGGACCAGTTTGGTTTAGGCTTTGCGATCGTCAATAATATTGGCGCTCAACCGTTTATCAGTGGCAAAGGAATGTACTACTGGGGCGGCGCATACAATACGCGGTTCATTCTTGACCCAGTCAATGAATTTTATGCGATTTCGATGACGCAGTTGTATCCCAACTTTCATTGTGATTTAAACAACCGTATCATTAGCCTAGTTTATCAAGCGCTGCAGTAACCCTATCAATGGAATCTAGGTTGGGTATCGTTAGTCATAGACAATTAATGACAGGCTGTTTAAAACAAAGTAGGCAAACCACCACTGCCCCGGTAGCTCAGGGGATAGAGCAACGGTTTCCTAAACCGTAGGTCGGAGGTTCGAAACCTCTCCGGGGTACTCTTTTAGCTGATAAAAGACGGGCTGGTTGAGGGTAACGACAAAAAACGGCGGTCATGTTAATTCATGGTTGCCGTTTGGTTGCCTTACCGAACAACCTTCACATGCAGATGAAAAACTGCCGTAATTCCATCGCTGCGGGCACGTTGCACTTTGACAAGATAGTCGCCCGGTTTGGTGTAAGCGTGCGTAGTAATTGCATATCCATTTTTCGCCTGAGGGTCTACGTTACCGTCCGATTTAACTTTGGCTAACGAACTTCCATCGCCGAAATCCCAAACCTCTTCACCCTCGGTTGTACCGAATGATCGCACCTTGAACGTAATCAACTCATTGGTTTTGTTCTCACGAGTCGGCCAATATGCGGCATGAATCCGAGGAACGTAAAGATCAGGATTCGCAGGATCTAGCACATGCACGCTCGCAAAATCATAATCAACATTGCCAGCCTTATCCGTTACTTTTAGCACTTCACTGTAAACACCCGGGCGCGTGTATGTCTGAGTCACCTCTGGTCCCTTTGCGCGCCTACCATCGGTAAACAACCATTGAAACCTTCGAATACTATCATTGGCACTATAGGATTTATATCCATTCATCGTGACAGACTCGCCGGCCATCACAAAATGTTTGCGGCTAGTGTTCGCCACTAACTGTGGTTTGTACTGCCGGCGATATGCTTCCCAAATAAATGCGTACCCCGCTTGCGTACCCCACTTGCCCGAAGGTTGCTTACTTTTGATCTCAAAATGTAGGTGCGACCATCCGCCACTCGCCCCCTTCTTTCCCAGAACCCC
>JABHUV010000314.1 GCA_018658605.1 Planctomycetaceae bacterium
CTATCTCTACCTGGATTGTTGCAAGCTCGAGCAGAAGCCACTGCAACTGGTAAACCGATGAGTAATGGTAAGAGTGTTATATTGTTGTGGATGGCAGGTGGTCCAAGTCATATTGATACTTGGGATCCAAAACCAGATCGCCCGTTTGAAAACAGAGGACCATTTGGAGTCACTAGCACCACAATTCCAGGCGTACAAATATGCGAACATTTGCCACGGCAAGCTGCCATGCTGGACAAGCTTTCGATTATTCGCAGTGTTGATTGCCGCGGCAGTAGCCATCAGCCTAATAAAGTGATGCAAACAGGAAATCGTAACGCAGCGCCGCGAACCAATCCTCGGGGACATCTCTATCCCAGCTTTGCTTCGATCATCGCTCGTGAAAAGGGCGCTAATCAATCTGGCATGCCGGCTTATGTAGCATTTGAAAAACACGCATCCCATGTCGGTAAAGCTGGTTACCTCGGAAAACAATACGATCCGTTTCTAGCCAATCAAGCATGTCGACTGCCTGTGTATTCCAATGTTGGAGTCGATTCTGGAAACCTTTCCGGTGCAAATTTATTTTCAATGCCATCCGGTTTGAGTTTGGAACGAGTCCACAACCGGCGCCTGTTGTCACGTCAATTCGATAAAATACGAACAGGTTTGGATTTGAACGGTTCGATGGAGGCCTTGGATGTCTACAACCAACAGGCCGCTGATATGATTCTCGGGCGACGGGCCCAAGAGGCATTCGATATTAATCAAGAACCACAGCAGGTTCGCGATCGCTATGGAAAACATTTGTGGAGCCAACAAGTTCTGCTAGCGAGGCGACTTGTAGAATCCGGCGTCAGTTTTGTTACGCTTGACTTAAGTTATCACACCGCCTCAGGGACCTGGGATAACCATGGCATCCCCGGAGGAGTCTACGGCGGCATTTCAAAAGGATTGAAACCACTGTTAGATTTATACGACCATTTCCATACGACGCTAATCGAAGATCTCGAAGAACGTGGAATGTTGGACGATGTGCTGGTTATTTCAATGGGTGAATTTGGCCGTACGCCCAACATTGGCACTCAAGGCAGTACCGATGGACGCAACCACTGGCCCGTCGTTATGAGTATGTGTCTCGCCGGCGGTGGCATGCGACATGGACAGGTGATCGGCTCTACCGAAAAAGATGGTAGTGAAATTCGCACTCGGCCTGTTACTCCCGGTGACATCGGAGCAACCATTTATCGGCACATGGGTGTGCCGATAGACGTCCACTATCATGATGATAACGGACGACCGATTGCTTCAATAATAGATGGAGATCCCATCAGCGAGCTATTTTAGTAGAAGATCCACCTCTAAATCAGGTCTTCAAGTCGGTTATCGGTTTGTACGTTGTATAACGTTTGTAATGGCCACAATAAAAAAGCAAAATAATTCAAGGTCAGCGCGTCGATATCGAAAAAGCTAAATAGTTTTTTGTCGATCGGCGAATGGATGCGTCGAGTCCCGTTAAGGAACCCTAACGGATTGGGACTCCCATCATGAAGAAAAAAATAACTTTCGTATTTGTCGTTACCATAATTTTGCTGGCGTTTTCACACGCTCACAAAGCCTTGGGGCAATCGTCTCCGAATGCTGTTAATCCCCCCACAGGACAGCCGCATCCGGCCGTAGCCCGTATTCGATCACTGGAATCCAATGCCACTTCATTTGGTTCCGGTACGCTGATTTACCAGCAAGGCAAACAAGGTATTCTAATTACCAATTATCACGTCATTAAAAATGCACAAGATGATATTCTTGTGACATTTCCAAGTGGCTTTCGTTCGTCTGCTAAGGTCGTCGCGTCCGATCCCCGCTGGGATCTCGCGGCCCTACTGATCTGGGCTCCGAAAATCCAACCGGTCATGATCACTGATAACCCAGCTAAGCCTGGAGATACATTGACGATTGCAGGTTATGGTTCGGGACGGTATCAAGCATCTTCGGGCATCTGTTCCCAATATGTTTCACCGGGAATAAATCAACCTCGAGAAATGGTAGAGTTACGTGCCGTTGCGAGGCAAGGAGACTCCGGTGGTCCAATTTTCAATCAAAACGGAGAACTGGCTGGGGTGCTCTTCGGTGCCGGTTGGCGTACAACGGCCGGCAGCTATAGTGGCCGAGTCAAGAATTTCTTACTGCCCGTTGTGACTCGCATGCAGCAAGTCCCGCCACCCTTAGTAAATGCAGCTCCCACCGTGTTCCCACCAAACCAAAACTCTACGCCTCTGGTAACTAAACCTCAAGCAACAATTACTGGTCTTAACCTTGAAACAGAATCTGATGATGATATCGCTGCAGCCGATTCGTATCCAGTACCTGCTCTGGATTCACTTGAATTACAACCCATCGAAACCACAAGTGAATCCGAGCAAAACGAAGAAAATGAAGCGCTGATCGAAGATGAATTCGCCAAGGCTGCCCTGATGGATGAAAACTTTTTGTCTCAAAATGTATCGGTAGCGTTAGAAGCTACTGAGCAAGCGGAAAGTAAAAGCATTGAATCTGAAGATGCACAAATCGAGGAACTAGCCGCCGACATGGTTAATAGCGATGTTGCAGCCAAAACGAACGAGGAACCTACAGTCGCACCCGTCATTACTGAAACCAATCTAGACGAAACCAGTGATCAACCGAAGGAAGTATCGACGGAACCCATATTAAATAAAACCGTTGGTACGATGGAAGCTCTGCCAACAGGGCATGCTGCGGATACCGAAGCAACTGGGGATTCTGCAAATGTTTCAATAGACGCTAATCAACTAATAGGCTGGGAACAACTCGCTGGCGACACGTTGTTGAAGCAAATCCGAACCATTCTTGCAGGTGTCGGTTTCTTAGTAATCGTTGTGCAGCTTGCTCGCCGACGTCAATAAATCACTATAAGTTACCGAGTGATTTGTCCTTCAAATGCGCCGCATTAATCCGTCCATCGTGTAGCGCACTGGCAACTAGAGCATGTTGGCAACCAGCGGCAGCCAAGGACTTCAGGTCTTGCACACTACGGACACCACCGCCAGAGATAATCTCTAGGTCGGGATATTTACCCGCTAATTTTTTGGTTAACGACAAAGTCCATACCCCCTGTCCGCCACCTACTGCAGCCACATCAAGGACAATCATCTTTCGGAAACCAATTTCAACTGCCTTGCTCGCTACAGCAAATGCATCCATTTGCTGCCACAAACTTGTATCCATGCCTGTATCAGGCACAATCAATTGGCCGCCTTTCAAATCTAAACTAAACACCGCACACGCTGGCCCCACTACCTCAAACACCTGTTCTAAATCCTGCGGTTTGGGACAACACTCAAGCGCAACAATAACGTGCGCTAATCTATCCAACGGAATTTGGCAGCTTAGCTTTTCTAGTGCCGTAAGAGTCGCTGTCCCTGCATCAAGCCATACGTTGATTTCCGTGTCAAGTAAATGCGCAATTTCCATAACATTGGCAGCGCCACCCATTATGGCGTTAAGATCAGCAACATATAAATCCGTAAATCCAAAATGTTGCTGCAAAGACTGACAAATTTCAATGGGTTTCGCGCTATCCGCTAAAACACTATGGATCGGCTGATAGGAATCTCGCTGGCCTGCTTTGCCATGGACAACTTTGCCATGGAGCAAGTCAATTACTGGGATGACGTTTATTTTTTGATATCTTGTTTCACACTGCACTGAATAGTGTCCGTCATTCGAACGTACTAGGAATAATCCGCAGGATTCGCAAATAAAATTTCGTCCGCTCGCTACAGTGGGAATTCATCTTCTGCTGCTTGCTTTGCATAGATGGGCATATGACGATAATAGACTTCAAGAATCATCGTGGCGAGTGTTGTTGTATATAGACGACCTCCAGAGCGAGCGCCATGATCGGAACCAATCGCCCAACTACCCTTGCTGTGCCCATTACCTTTTTCTTGCGACGCCACGAGATAATCACGCAACTCTTGGTTCCAAACGTCCCAGCGTTTACCGCCAGTGTGACGCATAACTTGTGTGGCGTAATAGTTGAAATACATATTATTTTTAGAAGGCCCCCATTTGGCAAGTTGGTCCACACCACGTTGCAATGCGGGTTCTTCCTTTTTCCAACCCATATACATCCGGCATAACAGACCAACAGCCGTTGTTGCTTGTCCCGCTCCGGGTGATGTGTAACCATAAGTTGCGCCATCACTGGCAGCAACGGAATCTAAAAACTTGTAGCATCCTTGAATCGTAGCAGGTGGAACTTGCAGATACCCCATGTGACCACTTTTGAGTGCCATCAACTGCCAGCCAACAACCGATGTGTCCCCCGCTTGCTTAGGTTTATATCGCCAACCACCTCCAATGGGATCTTGTGCGTAAACGATAAAGTTCAACGACAACTGAGCCGGAGCCATTAATTGGCGATCCTTAGTCATCGCAAATGCTTCACAGAGCGTAATGGCCGCTAGGCCGTGTGAATACAAACGACCACCGGGATCGGTTAAGTCACCAGTGGCGCCTTTAACCTTCATCGCTGAAGTCAAATAATACAGCCCGGCTTGAACTTCTTTCCTATACGCACCTTTTTTATGAGTATTGCCGGCTCCCAAGAACGGCAGCAAAGCCATTGCCGTGGCACCATTCATCGAAGTTTTTAAACTACCAACTTTGCTACAATTACAACGTTGACCGTTCATGGAATGATCAAAACTCCAACTCCCATTGTTATTTTGATGCTTTGCAATCCACTGCAGCGCCATCGCAACGGCCGCTTCACTTTGCTTGGTACCACCATAATCTCGTACCATAACCGCTCGCGCTTCGGCTCCACGTCCAGTAACACCTGAACCAACAACCGATTCGGTAGACGACAGCAAGTCAGTTGTGGGAGCAACTTGATCAGCAATTTTTTCAAACTCAACTGCAGCCACTGGGGCTTCTATGTCATCCGCTATTTCAATCTCTTCAACCTCTGTCGCTTCCGATATCGCATCAACTTGCACTTCAACTTCGACTTCTTCGGTAGGGACATCAATTGGTTCGTCCAAGGCGTCGGTTAAGTCATCAACAATTTCTTCGATGATGTCATTTTTACTCATAACCGACGTAAGTGATGGTAATTCTTCTACTTCAAATGGAAGCATCATCAAACCTAGCACCACCAAAATAACCATATGAACAACTAGGCTAAACATCCAACTTGGTACTGCTTGAAACAATATAAAGCGGCTCGTATTACCAGCAGTTGCTTCATCGGCCGCTGAGCGTTGCGTGGTAGTAGCATCCGGAGGTGTACTGGACACCTCTGTAGCACCGGAATCATCTGAAGTCACAGCTACGTTTTGTTCGATTTTTCCGTTGTCGTCATTCATCTCAGACATTATATAATACTTTCGAGGTGTCTTGTGTGTGCGATGTTAGCGTTAGCTATACATGCTCATTCCAGTTGATCTCTTATGCAACAATCATGAAACGATAAAAGTAGCAGAGAGCGTTGTTCTTATTTTATACGTTCGCCATCAAAAGGATACTAAAAACAACAACTATCACCTATTAAAACTATCGGATTTTTGGATAAAATCAAGCAATTCAATTTTCGATTACTACTTAAAAAACGGTTTCACTGAGGAAAAAGTACTCTTCTTTTCACTAATTACGGAAGACACCTTTAAGTCGCTTTTACCCCACCCACTTATTCGCAAAAAACGTGGTAGTGGAGAAAACCGAAGTTGTCCGGAGATTTCGGTACTTTAGCCCCTGTTAAACAAGCTATAGCACGTCTAAAATGAAAACACGATTGAGACCAATTTGGTATTTTATGATTTTGTAGCGCTCGCTTAGTTAATAAAAAAAACGAAAAAGGCTTGAAGGACGTAAACCATGGCAAAGAAGAAAGCTGAAACTATTTTCTTAGTATGTGAAGAAACAGGCGATTACAACTACGCCGTTAAGCGAAAATCTGGAGGCGAACGACTGTCGGTTAAAAAATACAGTCCACGTCTGCGTCGCCACACAACACATGTGGAAAAGAAAAAATAATGTGTGCCAATTTAGGCATGTAATGGTACTCCGTTATCAAATAACCAAGCGATCAAGCGTCCTTTGTTATATTCAACCGGTGTCACCCTAAAAATCTGACGGACTCACAATTGTTCGCAATACACTATAATAAAGACTCGCCAATTTTCGATTGGCGAGTCTTTTGATTTTGCAAGCAAGGGGAGCAAGCCACAGGACGGCTTCTACCGACAAATTCAAAAACTAGATCAAGGAAGGCAAGGTAGCAATGCGCAAACGATGGAAGTTTCAATCTTTCGATCCTGATGCTGTTGCTGCTCTAGAATCCTCTGCTCGAGTGCCTAACATCGTGGCCCAATTGCTTATCGGCCGCGGATTAACCGACCCAGCGGCGGCACAAGCCTTCCTGAATATGAAGCTCACCGACTTGCGACCACCCGGCGACTTACCCGGTGCTCAGTCTGCAGGCGAACTTATCTATGAAGCGATTCAAAACAAGAAGCGTATCGAAATATATGGCGATTATGATGCGGATGGCATGACCGCTACGGCCGTATTGCTACGTTGCCTAAAGCGACTAGGCGCCGATGTTGGATATTTCGCTCCCAATCGCATGGACGATGGTTACGGTTTAAACAGTGATGTATTAAAACGGTTACACCAGCAGGGAACGCAAATGATCATCTCTGTAGATTGCGGAATTGCCAATGCCGAACAAGTAGACTTAGCCAACGAATTAGGCCTACAATTAGTCATTACGGATCATCATGAATTTGGCGATCGCTTACCCGCTGCTGCTGCGATTGTACACCCACGACTGCCGGGATTCGACTATCCGTTCGGAGGTCTTTGTGGCGCCGGTGTTGCGTTTAAAATTGCTTGGATCCTCTGCCAACTCGACAGCGGAACTGAAAAAGTCACCGCCGAGCATCGTGATTTCCTCATGATGATTTTGGGGATCGCTGCCATTGGTACGGTGACCGACGTCGTGCCATTAGTTGATGAAAATCGCGCTATCGTAATGCATGGTTTGCATAGTTTAAAAAATCAAGCATGCCCTGGTATCGAAGCATTAAAAAAAATTACAAAGATCCACAACAAACCGCGACTCCATAGTGATGATATCGGATTCAACCTCGGGCCGCGATTAAATGCCGCTGGACGATTAGGTCAAGCAGCGTTGGGTGTTGAATTGCTGGCGACTGATGATCCCAAACGTGCGATTGAACTTGCCACCTACTTGGATCAACTCAACGAAAACCGAAAGACGATCGAACGCAGCATTAATATTGCAGCAACGAAACAGATCAAAGAAAGCTACGACGTCGATAACGACCCCGCGTTTGTCTTAGCCGGTCATGGCTGGCATGCTGGAGTGATCGGTATTGTCAGTGGTCGTTTAGCGGAAAAATATGCGCGGCCAGTCATCCTCATCGCCCTCGATCAACTAGCGATCAAGCCCGGAATCGGATCAGCCCGTAGTGGCGGCACTGTTAACCTGCACAAAACACTACAGCGCTGTACTCAACACTTAGAAAAACATGGCGGCCATGCAGCCGCAGCCGGGCTTACTATCCAAGAGAAAAACGTCGCCGCTTTTCGCAGCGATTTTTGTGATCAAGTCGCAGAAATGTTAAAAACCGAATGCCAAATGGCAGAGTTGTTTATCGATGCGGAGGCTCCTTTTATTCAACTAACCACTCAGAACGTCGAGCAAATACAACAATTGGCGCCATTTGGAAAAGATAATCCTCGCCCAATATTCGTCGCTAGTGAAGTCGAGATTGTACCCAAGTCAGCCAAGCGAATGGGCGGGGGTCAGCGTCATCTAACCGTCACGCTTACTCAATTCAATAAAAAAATACGTTGCGTCGCATTCGGACAGGGAGATTGGGCCGAGGAACTTGATCAAGTCAGCGGACCAATCGATGTTGCATTCAAACCCGTAATTAATGAATTCCGTGGTCAACGTAATGTCGAATTACACATCGAAGACTGGCGCCTCAGTCAGTAGGGCGGGTTCAGTCGCCGTTCGCCGATGCATTCATAATTTCTAGGTACCGCTTGATACTTCGCTCATACGCCAACCAAGCTTCTTCTCTTTCCTCTTGGTGGATTTACCGCTTGTGTTGGAGATGTTTCATTCTAACGAAAATCAAAGGATTCGCTGTACAATAAAAGAACGGCTTTGACCGAATTGTCGATCAAAGCCGTTTAAATTTCTAAAATTCTGCAACGGTAAAATTATTCGATTTTACCTGAGCCGTCAGAGTTTAAGGTGATTTTCAATGTCGACGGAGACTCGATAGCTCCCACTGAACACTTGTTATTCCAGCGAGTATCCGTGGAGTAAGCAATACCGAATACGTCGTTAATTAACGAAGTATTCGCAACATCCAAATCGTCGCCCATCATGGCCATCATTTCCTGCGAAGGATCGCTACCATCTGCTGGTGGTTCACCTTCGTCGGTAGGCATTTCCACTGGTTCATACTTAACAACACGCAATGTATAAGCACCTTCGGCAGCTCCATCAACAATTCCGCCATCTGGGAAAGTCGTTACCAGTGTGAAGTTGCCTTCGGCATCCGTGATACCGTCTGCTGGCCTCGCTGTACCATCGCCACCATCTGGCATGATTGCAACTGTTGCATCTGCAAGAGGTTCACCATCATAGGTAACCGTACCCGTAACTATAGTTAAAGGAGGATGTGAGGATCCACAACCAACAACCGTTGCCATCAGGCCAACGCAAAACAGGCCAATGATCTTCTTGTACATTGTTGTCTCTCTTTTCTGAAAAGGATCTATTATGAGTAGAATTCGAATTGTTCTATATATGTAGATAGGTTGCCCATGGAAATAATTCCCTAAAAACAATGAGCGGCAACATATAGTTGACTATAACACTTCAAATCAACCAAGAACAGCAATCTATTATCAAATCTTATCAGGAATTGTGATGGATTTGCTTCGTTTTCACTAAAACTGATACAAGCGATTTCCCTTTACATTACATTCATTTGCTTACGAGTCTTAACACTCCGGCTAAATCGCCTGTCATCCAAGCCTCTTTGTATGGATGTTTGGCAATTACTTCAATTCCGACTTTACTTACTTGTCTCTCAAATTGCACCTTTGCTGTTTGATAATCGACAGTGATAATCCGTCCATCACTGGTGCCAACAGTAACTTCGAAGCCGCTAGTCCGGTTTACCGCTTGAGCCATACATAACGGCATAGAAGATTTCATTTGATAGAACCTGACCATTCTACCTATACTCGGCTGCCAAAATCGCACGGTCTTATCATCGCTAATCGTACAACATACCGCCATCGATTTTGTTGTCTGCTGATTCGCTCCCGAGGATGGTGGCCACATTGAAATGCCATTAATTCTCGCTCGGTGATTATCAAGCATTCTCATTTGTCGTTGAGCAGTAACATCCCATATTCGCATGGAAGAATCACCTGAAACAGAAACGATCACATCGTTCATAAACCGCGCTCCCATGACTGGACGAGAATGTCCTTGAAATGTCCCCTGCACCATCCCGTTTTCCAAATCAACTAGATGGCAATGTTGGTCATGTGAGACTGTAACTAACAAGTTAGCTTGTACATCCAAGTCATACACCACATCAGCGTGGTGCTCGACATACCAAATCGAATTTTTTTTAACTAAATCAATCAGCTCAACGGATCCTGATTCACCAGGCAAACCACCTGCGATTAAAAGTTGGCGACCTTGCTGAACATACCTTAAGTACATAACTCGCGGCACTTGCGTATCGATGCGGACTGCCATGGTTCGTTTAGTTAGCGGACTGCGAAACAGTTGTTCATTACGAGCAAATATGATTTCATCACCCGCCGGCGATATAACTAGAGCGGTCACTGGTGAAGCCCCGTCTGCAGCAGTGACCGCAGTGGTAACCAAAGCAACCAAAACCATCTGTATGATCTGATATCTCATCAACATATTCTTGGAAAACAAAGTACCAGTGTCTCCTTAGGTCAATTCTGAGATAACACGACTATCTGCTGGAGTCAAACGAACGGGGCGGCCATCGCGAGTCGACAGTTGCGACGCTGGATTAATACCCAGTAAATGATATATACTTGCGGCCAAATCCGCTGGAGTAATAGGATTGTCTTTTGGACTTTCACCTGTGCGATCACTAGCTCCAATAATTTGACCGCCATGAACTCCGCCCCCAGCGAGTAATGCGCCAAACACTCGCGGCCAATGATCACGTCCGCCATTGGTATTCAGTTTAGGTGTCCGGCCAAATTCGCCCATCACAACAACCAATGTATCGTCTAACATGCCTTGCTGTTTCAGATCTTGAATCAACGATGACAATGCTAAATCCAACGACGGGATCAATCCCATTGGCGTTTTGGCACCAGCATAGCCGTCTTTGAGTCGCGTCACGAGATCTTCATGCGTATCCCAGCCTTTGTAGTTTACTGTCACAAATGGCACTCCGCGTTGCACCAATCGCCGCGCTAATAAACAACTTTGTCCAATAGTACGGCGGCCATATCGTTGCCGTAATTCTTCAGGTTCCTGATCCAATTGGAAAGCAATTTGGGAATCACGAGAGCCAATTAGCTTAAAGGCCGCCTGGAATCCATCTGAATCAGAAGTATCAGCTGCATCATAAAAATGATTCAGATTGTCGAGATACTTTTTCCGTCTTGCCAAATTGACACCGGTCAATCCATTTGGAATCTGTAAATGTTTAACTTTAAACTCCGGTTTTGCGGGATCACTTTCTACCGAAAATGGTCTAGCGGAATTGGGCAAAAACCCACTTCCTGAAAAACTCGATCCACCAACACGAAAATGGGGAACTGCGATATGTGGTGGCAAAATATGCCCGCTTGCTCGCTGTAATTCTTGATGTGCTAGTACACTACCAAAACAAGGATACTCCAACACGGGCGTTGGTTTATACCCCGTCATCATATAATGGGTGCCAAAGTTATGTTCGCCCAAGGGCGACGTAATTGAACGAATCACTGCAATGTCGTCGGCCATGGTCGCCGTCTTTTCCAAACATTCACTAAATCTCACTGCAGGCAGTGAGGTAGCAACGGTGCCCAGGGGGCCTCGGACCTCAACGGGAGCATCTGGTTTAGGATCAAACATTTCCAAATGGCTCGGTCCACCATCCAGCCAAATCAAGATACATGATTTGCCGTTTGGTGTTTCAGCGAAATCATCGCCCGTAGCATCAGAGGTTAAATTAAATCCTCCGATTCCTAATGGATGGAGTCCACCACCAATTGCCGCGAGGGTACCAATCTGAATAACATGCCGACGGGATAGCTGTTTTAAGTGCATTGGTTTATTCATCTTAATGCTGACTCCCAAATTCACGACTTGCCAATAAACTCCAAAGCAGATCACGAATAATGTCCATTGGCTTCCCAGTCGACATTCCTTGCGTTAACTGATCTTTCCAAAATTTTAATTCTGCTTGATTGGGCACTCGACTATACACTCGGACATACAATTCTTGAATTAATTTTTCGTTCGAAACTTTTTCCTGTTGTAATTGCTGTTCTAACTGCCTAAGAAAACTATCTTGTCCGTTGAGCTTATCGTTAATTAAGGCACCGTTGATCCATTGTAACCGTTGCGCAATCGTAATCTCTGCATTCACTACATTTCCACACTGCTCAAGCGTACATCGCCCCACTGCATCAAGTGCGGTAGAGGGAATATCTTGATAAGGAACTTGGATTGCACGAGTTGTTGCGTTGAATCCTGTAAACTGCGTGGCGACACCCGTCACATCAGAAATCGCATCCAACAAAACTTCAGGAGGCAGCGGGCGGGCAAGATAGCCTCGATAGAATACTTGTTGACTAAGAGGTACATTGCGAGCAACTCGCCGCTGATAAGCATCACTCGTCATGATTTGTCCAATCGTGTGCTGGATATTAAAATCATGTTCCACAAAATCATCGGCTAACCATTGCAATAAGTCGCTGTGCGACGCTGGATTTGTTTCACTCATATTCGAAACAGGATTCACTAATCCACGACCCATCAGATAACTCCAAATGCGATTAACCGCGGTCTTAGCAAAATACGAGTTCTTCGGTGAGGTAAGCCAATTTGCAAACGGCACACGTAAATCCAAATTTTCTTGCTCACTTGGTACACTTATATATTGATCACCAGGAATTTTAGGAATCGCGGCTACGCCCGTTGCGGGATGAGTGACTTCTCCACGCGATACAATTTCCACTCGAGCACCTTGCCGTACCTTAGCAAATACGGCCGCGAGCCCGTGGTAATCATCCTGTGTCCAGCGATCTAAAGGATGATTGTGGCAATTCGCACATCTCAAACGAACCCCCATAAACAATTCACTTGTCAATTCAGCTTGCTCCCGAGCTCCACGAACTGTGCGATAAAACTCAGTCGCTGGCTGTTGCTCAATCGTTCCTTGGGATAACATCAATGTGCGTACCATCAAGTTATATGGTTGCTTCTGTAGTTGCTGCCGAATCCATTGATAATATGCACGAGCAGCAGTATCCGATTTTGCCTGGGGTCGGATTTGGAGCATCCGTGCTAAATAGAAACTCCAGTAATCTATATATTCACGTGAACCAAGTAGATCCGTGATTAGGTTTGCATATTTGTTTGGATCCGAATCTGCGATATATTTACGAGCTACAGCGACCGTCGGTAGTTGACCCGTTAAATCTAAATACACACGACGGACTAATGTGGCTGAACTCGCACGCTGCAGTGGTTGCAAATTTAATTGCAACAACTTACCAACAATTTCTTGATCAATCCGCTGCAAAGCGGTTAAATCATGATCCACAGTTATTTCATCAGGGCTACGATTAAAAGGCACTAATACCATTAATGGTTTAACTTGATTCATAAATCGAGCAATTAACACATGCTGACCACTACGTAACGCGGTCAATTCACCAGTAGTCGTATCTAATTGCAAAGCATCTTTGTCTTGAATCGACCAAGTCACGCGATCCGTTACGTCTAGTTGTGTCCTGTCGGAAAAAGTCGCCAAGGCCCTCACTAAAGTTCCCTGTCCTTTAGCGATTATCGAATTGCCGCTACTTAATCCAACATGAAATTCAGTTAACTTTCGCTGCACTATTTCGCGCGCACCTTCTACTATCCAACGTTCTAGCAGTGCCGCCTCATCGCTGTCCACATCCAATACGGTACCACCACCATGGTCAACATAGCCTGTTGGCTTTTTAAGAATCAGACTCTCCGCAGGATACTTCAAGTTCAGCCGCCGCCCCTTAAACTCGCCCGTAATCGCCTCAAAATCTCGATCAGGGTTACTGCCAAGCAGCGATAGGTGGAATCCTCCACGGCCCGCAGCACTGCCATGGCAATCACCCGCATTGCATCCTGCACGCGTCAACATCGGCATCACTTCACTTTGAAAATCAACCGCGACATCTGCTCCAAGTAATCGTGGAGGCGCAAGAAGAATCCACAGCGACAATCCCAGATAAGAACAAAGGTGAAACCGAAACATATCTTATTTCCTTGGCTTCCCGTATAGCCCCGCCCATTTGAATAAATAATACTGAGCACGCTTGGTACCATAGTTCTCCAGTTTTCCGGAATCGATAATTCGTTGAGCGATTCTACCAATTTGAGTGGCGACGTTTGGTTTTTTGGCGAATTCTGCCTCAATTTTTTTAGCCGCAATGTTGACTTCCGCTTCTGTCGCCTCCTTATTTAAAACAGGTCCAAGCAGTGCGCGAGCGTCAATCTCGCCGCTAGCTGCCATGCGTGGCTGGGCGCTTAGCTCAGCTAACGTTGGTACTTTGATTTTTAACGCCTTGGCGATGGGAGTGATTATTTTCAAGGCATCGGCTTGAACCGATGGTTCAATCAACGCCGAGTTGAATATTACTTTTTGATCATCACCAAAGACTATCGTCAATGTTACTTTTCGGTTCAGTCCATATGCCCCAGGGCCTTCGATCCCCTGTGGTGCAATCGTGACGTGTGTTTTAGTCGGTAGTGCACGACGTGCGGCAGTCAAACGTTGTTGCGTTGCTATAACATCATCACTCAAAAAAATCATATTTGTGTAGAGCAATTTTTGATGTTGCTCGGCGAATGTAGTTAAGACGCGAGTTAAACCAATTGATGGCCGCGTAAGTTTATGTGCGAATATAAGTAATGTCGCTTTGTCGCCTGCTTCCTTTAGTGGTTGCATCGTCATCCCAGCAGTATCGCCAAAAGCATATTGCACATCGAACGCTTCCATCGATTCACCGGGTTGAGGTCCTGAGAATACCTGCTGTGCTGTATCTTGAGCAAGCAACATAATGCTATGTGAAAACACCAATATCATAAAAAAACTCATCGTTACCCAGCGCATTTTAATGACTCCTTAAATTTCGAAAAATCCTACCGCCAACATGCGATAACTTTAGTTTAATCATAACTTATGTATAGGCATAAACAATTCATACCACAAATAATCAATTCACCTAAAAGCGAACCCCAACGCTGGCAAATGGCACATTTGTATTATTCTTGCTATTTGTCCATGTGGTATGTTAAAAACACCGCTGTATCTAAAAAGTGTCATCGCATATTAATAAAATCCGCTACTTTTTAGCGACTGCGGAGTTTATAACACACATATCTGATCTCTTCGCAACACATACTTCACGCACATTCCATGATACGTCTTTTTTTTTACTTTCTAGTGATCGGCAATTTCTTGATTGCCGCGCAAACACCCCATGTTTGCGCACAACAGACCAATAATGTATTGCGATTCCGAGGTACCGATGGCAGCGGAAGTAATGCCAACGTCAATATTCCAACCGAGTGGTCGGCGCAATCCAACTTGAAATGGAAAGCAGAATTGCCAGGTGCCGGATCCTCGACACCCATAGTTGTCGGTGACCGTGTCTATGTTACCTGCTATTCCGGTTATGGCACGGATCTCAACTCCACGGGAACCCAAAAATCACTGGCACGCCATCTGATTGCGTTAGACCTAAATACTGGCAAAGAAATTTGGAAAGCTAGCGTGGCAAACACTTCCACGGAAGATCAGTTTCAAGGATTTCTTACAGAACATGGCTACGCTACGAGCACTCCAACTTCAGACGGTGAGAATATCTACGCGTTTTTTGGTAAGTCCGGCGTGTTTGCTTTTGACAAGCAAGGTAAACAACTATGGAAGACCAGTGTGGGCACAGAATCGGGTTCGCGACACTGGGGATCGTCCGCAAGTTTAATTGGGTATAAGAACTTAATCATCGTCAACGCAGCTGATGAAAGTCAGACAATTTATGGATTGAATCGGCAAACAGGTGCCGTAGTCTGGAAGGCTGAAGCCGCCGGACTCGAAAACACTTTTTGCACTCCACTGCTTATTCCAATAGGTGACCGCATAGAATTAGTTATTGCAGTACCGTGGGAAATCTGGGGACTTGACCCTGAAACCGGTAAATTGCTGTGGTATGTCGAAACCGATCTCGACAGCAATGTTTGTCCCAGCGTTGTCGCAAAAGACGGAATCGTTTATGCCATGGGGGGTCGAACAGGCGGAAGTATAGCAGTACGTGCCGGCGGCAAAGGAGATGTTGCCAAATCGCATGTGCTCTGGAAAGGAACAGCAACTTCATACGTTCCTTCTCCCGTTATCCACAAAGACCGTTTGTACTGGGTCAACGATCGAGGGATTGCTTTATGTGTCAACGCTAAGACCGGTGAATTAGTTTATCAAGAGCGTATTACAGCAAGTGGCACAGGCCGATTGTTTTATGCGTCCGTCGCACTCATCAACGAACAATTGTACGCTGTCAGTCGCCACGGTGGTACAGTTATATATAAAACTGGCGACAAATTTACGCAAATCACGAATAACAAACACTTGGATGATACAGCATTTAATGCAAGCCCAGTCATCACTGGGAATCATTTATTGCTAAGATCCAATAGTCACATTTACTGTATTTCACAATAAATAACAGGGGCCATATTACTTACGAATTTGGAGAAGAGAGAAAATGAAAATTAAAGCCATATTAAGCACTTTGACAATCGCTGCGTTCCTCGCAGCAACAGCGCAGACTGTTTCTGCTCAACAACCCGAACGTCCACAGGGACAGCAAGCACAAAGGCCACAAGGCGGTCCGGCTGACTTCATTGAACGAATCAAAGGATTTGATCAAAACAACGATGGTAAAATCACCAAGGATGAAATGCCTGAACGAATGCAAGCAATGATTGAGCGTCTTGATACTAATAAAGACGGAGCGATC
>JABHUV010000008.1 GCA_018658605.1 Planctomycetaceae bacterium
AGAAGCTGAAGTCCAAGAAGAAGCTGAAGTCCAAGAAGAAGCGACACCCGATCTTCAGCAGCAGATTACTATGCTGCAACAACAGTTATTTCAAGCACAAAAAATGACAGCGATCGGAGAGTTAGTCGGCACAACAACCCACGAATTCAACAACATTCTCATGACCGTCCTAAACTATGCTCAGATCGGAATGCGGCATCGAGACGATGAAACTCGTGACAAAGCGTTTGAGAAAATTCTGGCGGCGAGCCAACGCGCTGCAAAAATCACCAACGCAGTGCTGGGCATGGCACGTAATCGTAGCGATGTTATTGAAGCCACAGACCTTTCAAGGATTATTGATGACGCGCTTGTGTTGCTCGAAAGAGAATTATCTAAATACCGAATCAATTTAGAAACAACCATCGAAGAAATCCCAGACACACTGTGCAACGGAAATCAAATCCAACAAGTTCTCCTCAACCTATTAACCAATGCACGACAAGCAATCGATATGGGCGGCACGATCTGGTTAAAACTTCAACATGATGATGCCGAACAAATGACCATTCTCACAATTCGAGATTCTGGATGTGGTATTCCACAAGATCAACTACCTCAGATTCTTGATCCGTTCTATAGCACTAAAGATGGGCCCGATGAAAGCGGTAAGGGAGGGACAGGATTGGGGTTATCCTCATGCCACAAAATCATCACCAACCACGACGGACGCATGAAAATCGAAAGCACTGTGGGAGTTGGCCCTCAGTTCACAATTCTACTGCCCACCGCAAAAGCCGCGTAACAAGCACCGCCATTCAATGGTGATGGACAAACAAGCGTGCATTCATGCGTTGCTGTACTAAATTAGTTGATCCAATAAATCCTATACATTAGGATTTCTTATCAAAGAACTTTTCGGCTTCGACAAGCAACGGATTAATCGTCTTTTCTTGCAAGTCATGTGGTGGATACCAATCAACCCAGCGGTATCCGATATGCTCGGTCACTTTGACTTTCGCTTTGCACCCTTTTTTGAGCTTAGCCATATAGATCACCAGTCGCTTTTGAACATTTTTGCCGCGTCCCTTCCAATTGGACACTTTATAGGTTTGCTCAAAACGGAACCCTTTTAGCAGTTTGATTGACTTCGCAGCAATTCCGGTCTCTTCCGTGAATTCACGCAAGGCACATTCCCGTTTCGTCTCTCCAGGATCAACATGCCCCTTAGGTAAGTCCCAGCGACTGGCATGCTCCATAATCAAAAACTGTTTGTGGGGTTTTTTGCGGAATAACAAAATCCCACAAGACATCACTTCTTTCATCGTACAAGCTGTTCCTTCGCCAAATCAATATTTAACTGCATGAAACACTAACTCTCAGGAATCACAAAATCTGCAATAAATAACTGACTCTGGTGCTCATCAGTTCGAGTGCTCGTCCACATCAACTTTTCTCCATTCGGTGAAAATCCCGGCAACACATCTGCTGCCACATTATCAGTCACTCGCATAGGCTCCTCAATGGTAAACTCGCCGGAGTCCGATATCGAGTACTTTGCCAACCAGAGGTCGTAGTTAGGTCGTCCACCGGTAGAATGATCAGCTCCAGACCAAATCAAGTATGGTTTATTGGGATGCCAATATGGCCCCCAATTAACACCGGTCGTATCAGTTAATGCCCGTTCGTTTTTCCCATCAACACCAATCACATAGATTTGCAACATATGCTCCTCTTTGCGATCACTGCGAAAAATAACCCATTTGCCACACGGGGATATAAACGGTCCACCGTCATATCCTTTGGCATTCGTCAACTGGCGCACTTTGCGACCGTTAGACTTCATAATATACAAATCAGGATCACCGTCGCGAGTACTGCAGAATGCAATCCATTTACCATCACTAGAATAGGCTCCTTCGGCATCATACCCATCAGCAGTGGTCAGGCGTTTCAGTATATTTCCATCTAAATCCGCCACATACATATCGGTATGTGGATCAAAAGGCCACGAATACCTGCGACGCACTCCGTTCTTGCGATCCTCTGCCTGCTGCTTAATCTCCGCTTGTTCTGTTTCCGTCATCTGTGGATCTGTGTGACTTGATGAATACATGATCCGTTTTCCGTCGAGCGAAAAATAACTGCAAGTCGTGCGCCCTCGTCCAGTGCTGAGCATTCGTGGACGACCACCGACTAACGGTTGTGTATAAATTTGGTAAAATGGATAATCCTTGGTAATAGCTTGATAGATAATCTGCGTCGCATCTGGGGAAAAATAACCCTCGCCCGCTTTGACAAAACCACTGGTAACTTGACGTATATTCTTGAGGTATGTCGTTTCAACGCTAACGCCAGTGTCACTGGCTGGTTGAGCCTCTACTGTTGTGCCCACTGTTATCAGGAGCACCACTAACGCCAGAAACCAAGTCAGCGATATAACCACAATTGACTTCATGATCGACCTAACTTTTTCCATGGCACCCAATCCTTAATAAATAATGCGTTTCATTTCACTCTCACCAATGTAACAAAGTAACCAAGTAATCGCTATAATCAAACCGATTCACAATTAAGCTAGATCGTTCACAAACACGTAAGTGTTTTTTATTCCGATTAAAATTATGAGACAACATCATGAAGATATATACCCGCGGAGGCGACCAAGGCGAAACTGGACTCGTCGGCGGCGGCCGCATAAAAAAAACTGCCCCACAAATCTCAGCCATCGGTAGTTTAGATGAACTTAACGCACACCTTGGTGTTATTCGCAGTTTCGACGTTCGAGCAGACCTTGATCAGATGCTACAAGGGATTCAATCGCGACTGTTTGATATTGGAGCAATTGTAGCGGAGGGGTCAGCCGGAGAATCTAACATCGAATTGTCCGAGCAAGACAGCGTAGCTCTAGAGAGCTTGATTGATATGCTCGAGCAAGACCTCGTTCCGCTAAAGAAGTTCATTTTACCCGGCGGGAATCCTGTCGCTGCCCAGACCCACTTGGCGCGTACTGTTTGCCGTCGTGCCGAAAGAGAAGTGTTCATCGGGGCGCAAACTGCAAACCCCAAGTTGCCAATGGTCTTTAAATACCTCAACCGATTGTCCGATTTTTTATTCGTGCTCGCGCGGACCTTTAACTCGCTACACGACATGACCGAATCGACTTGGCATTAATATTCGACTTCGCTCCAAACATCCATTCCTAGGCGACAGCAAAGTTCATCAAATTGTCGTTGTAAAATTGGGCTCGATGCATGCACATGATCCGCTTCGGTAAGAAACTGCATATCTTCCATCGGCCACACATCCGCTTCAAAAAGAATTTCTTCAAACGGGGTCAAGTCATGGGCATATACCATTAACATTTTATGCTCATCAAACTGCACTTCCATTTGATGCTGGGCATTGATTACGGCCACGCCGGTGCATCCGTCTTGCATCAATAGATTTTCAAAGTCGCAGAACATACTTTTCAAAACCGGTGAATCGATATGCTCTCTGTATAGATCCAAATGACTTCCATCTCGCTGTTGGTGACTGGTTTCGAGGACGACGTCGACAACATTTCCAAGAGGATTGAGCAAATCCAAAAACAAATCAAATACGATTTCTCGCGTCGCGGACGCAAGAATCATCGGCAACATAACACCTTGTTTAGAATCAGAATACGTATCACGACGGTACCCTTGGCGGGGCACAATTTTCGCTCGACTGCTCGGACGAACCGCATCGGTTAACTGAAATGCTCCCGCTTGTGCCTGAGAAAACAAGGCTGCGGTGGACTGTTGATAGTCTTCAATTTTATGCGCAGAATCCAGCTGATTATTATACGATGGACTACTATTTGCCGTTTGTGGGGATTCGTTGGAATCGTTAAGTGGCTCCTGATTCATCGTAATTCAATTAATCCAGTCGTGAGGGTTGTGATGATTTTATGATTAGTGCTTGTTGGTTTGGGCTCGTTGCCACTGCAACTTGTTAATCAAACCTACGCAAACCTAGGTCACCACTTTTCACGAAACCGGATTAAGCTTCACTAAATCCAAAAACTTTCTATTGCGGACTATATGTAATCACGGCAAAGCTACTGTAATAACGCACAAATCCCTCGATTCACCGCGATTCTATGAATTGATTCTGGGGACCACTTCCAACAGTTCTAACGCTATCAAGCTGCTACTATTTTTTATTACCGCCTTTCTTAGCACTTTTTGTTGCAACAGAATCGAGTACAATCACATATAAGCAACTTAACCTATTGTCAATTTCGCCAGTGGAATAGGCTTCGTCATATATGCCCATTTTGGAATTTGTCTCGTTACTGTTTTTCTTAGGATCACAATGAAAAAAATAGAAGCCATTATCCGACATTTCAAACTTGAAGACGTCAAAAATTCGCTCGCAGATCAAGGTATCCATGGTATGACGGTCGCCGAAGTTAGGGGATTTGGGCGACAAAAGGGGCATTCTGAAATGTATCGCGGCACCGAGTACGCCATCGACTTTGTCCCAAAAGTCAAACTAGAAATTGTTTGCACAGCCGACAGCCTTAAGAAAGTGATTGACATTATTCTGCAAACAGCCCAAACCGGGAATATTGGAGACGGCAAAATTTTCATCACCGACCTATCGGACGTTATTCGCATCCGTACCGGTGAAATGGGCGAAGACGCCATTTAGCGTGGTTTCGCATTTCGTCCGCTTCTACTTGTGACACTTTACTTATGTCGAGCGCCCATTGTTTTAATAATGCTGTTAACCAAGCTCGCGAGGACTTAGCGGCGCAGCGCAAACGTCTAGAATCACAGCATGACAAAGGTTCACCGGGTATCCAAGTCTGCGCTGGTTTAGCCGACATGTTCGACGGCATCATTCTCGATCTATATCAAGCCGCCCTCGACAATGTCACCAACAGTGATGCGGAACGTGAAATATTGGAGCATAACATCGCATTAGTTCCTCACGGGGGCTACGGTCGGCAAGACGTCGCACCCTATAGCGATGTGGACTTAATGCTTCTATGTACCTCAGCAAGTCAACCTGGCGTGACCGAACTAGCTCGAGCCCTCACTCAAAACATCTACGATGTCGGACTGACACTTGGCTTTTCAACTCGCACCAATAAAGAAGCAATTAGCTTAGCATTCCAAGATCCCAAAATATTCACTTCGCTTGTCGAATCTCGTTTTTTACACGGCAGTGTACAGCTATTTACTGATTTCTATTCGCGATTTAAAACCCATTCCCGTCGCAAATGGAAATCGGTCTTACAGTTAGTCGCTCAGGCTCGGCGGGAAGAGCGCGCGACGGTCGGGGCAGCGGTTCACGTATTAAAACCAAATGTCAAACGTTCACCCGGTTCGTTACGTGATTTGCAATATGTACGATGGCTTGGCTTCCTCGCACACGGAGAACAAGAACCCCAAGAACTCTATCGCCGAAACATCCTCAGCAAATCCGACTATAAAGTTATTCGTAGCGGGCGTGACTATCTCTTACAGTTACGAAATGAAATGCATTTTCATGCGGGAAAAGCGCAAGACGTATTGAACCCCAATGAACAAATGCGACTGGCTAAGCTCAATGGCTTTGAGGATCAAGATGATCTGCTAGCCGTCGAGCAATTCATGCAACACTATTTCAATTGCACGAGCCAAGTTCGGTACACAGCCAAGCATTTTTACGCCTCCAGTAAACCGCGCGGCTGGAGAACTCGTCTGGCTGTTCCTGGATTCGTTCGCATCCTGCATGGAAAATTTCGGCTCGGACCAAGTAATATCGGCGCCGTTCCAAAACATCTCGATCAGATTAAAACGAACTTAGAAGATGTCTTGCAGTTGATGGAATTGGCAAGCCACTACAATCGGCGAATTGACCATGCGACTTGGACCGCTATTCGAAACACGATGATTAAATCCAAAGAGACCGAGTTGTCCCAGTCTGTGGCCGAACAATTTATGGCGTTGCTTTCCAAACCGGTTCGCCTTGGTGATCAATTACGTCGCTTGCACCGCATGCGAGTATTGGAGAAATGCATCCCTGTATTCCATCACGCACGCTGCCTGCTGCAATTTAATGAATACCATAAATACACAGTCGACGAACATTCGTTGCAAGCCGTTGAGTTTGCCACCGCGTTTGCGCAAGAAACATCAACGCTGGGCACAACTTATTCTGGTCTATCAAACAAAGGCTTGATGCACTTAACACTGTTGTTACATGACTTGGGAAAAGGATACCCAGGGGACCACAGCGAAGTGGGTGAAACGATCGCTCGCGAAACCGCCAAACGCTTTGGACTTTCGAAACATAACACCGAGGTTCTAGCGTGGCTCGTGTTGAAACACCTCAGAATGGCTCACACCGCATTTCGGCATGACTTGCAAGACGAAAACGTCATTGTCCGTTTTGCAGCTGAAGTCGGCTCAGTTGAAAAACTTAAGATGCTATTCATTTTGACATGTGCTGACTTAGCAGCCGTGGGACCCAACGTACTTAATCAGTGGAAGCAAGACTTGATTACCGAGCTGTTTCAAAAAACCAAACAACAACTCTCGGGAAAATCTACCGGTAAATACGCGGAAAATTGGATCACGCAACAAAGCGAGAAACTATTAACGCAACTCTCGTCGACGTTGGAGACATCGAAACAGTCTGGCACAGACTCTAACGCAAAAAAATCCACTCAGCCCAACGAATCATACCAAGCATGTCAAAACTATATCGACATGCTCCCGCCCGCCTTGCTGGTCGACGAACAACTCTCCGCCACAACCAAATACTTGCAAACAGTTATGCAAATCGAAGATGACCAAATAAAAACATGGGCGCACTTCCATCCACAACAGAATGTTGTGGAGTATGCTATCGCCGCAAAAGCCACTTCTCTTGCAGGTTGCTTCCATCGTATTACGGGGGTTCTTTCAAGCCAACAAAACTCCATATTGAGTGTTGAAATTATCGAACTGCCTAACGGACATGTATTAGATCGTTTCTTCGTCACAGACTTGGAATGTAATCAGGAACCACCGGAGCACCGTTTGATTGACATCCAAGAAAAAATCAACCGTTCTATTCAAGAACAGAAAACTAGCAAACCAAGTTTCCCGACGGTTTGGTCTGGGACGCCCGAAACAACCGCAGCGGAACTCAATCCGATGCCTGCTAAGGTCAACTTGGATAATGTTACCGCAGAAAAATATACGATCGTTACCGTCTTCGCCTACGATCGCATTGGCTTGTTGTACAAAATCACCAAAGCCCTGTATGATTTGAAGTGTGAGATTCACTTAGCAAAAATCGGAACTTATGTCGACCAAGTCGTCGATGTTTTTTACGTGACGAATCGCGAGAATAATAAAATCGATTCCAAAGAACGCCTGGACAACATTCGAGAAACTTTGCTTGCTAAAATCGAAAGAACCAACAAATAACATTCGTCTACGGACACAATATTTTTTTACGGAGTTTCCCCCTATGACTGCCATCGAGACCCTAACCCCAAACCGCAATACTGCTAGGATTACAAAAACTCTCAGTACAATGCTATTAGTCCTCGTAATGGGACCCGTGGTAACACTCTCAGCCCAAGATGAAAAGCCAGCATTGAAAGAAGACACTCCCGCACCAGTGGAAGTAGAAAAAACGCCAAGCACTGATGACGTTGAAATCCAATCTGCCAAAGCTCAAGCACCCAAAAGATTCAAAGTCATTTTTGAATTGAGTACTGGAGATGTTGAAATTGAAATTGCTAGAAAACTCGCACCACTGGGCGTCGATCAGTTTTATCAAGCTGTGAATGATGGATTTTATGATGAATGTCGTTTTTTCCGAGTGGTGAAGGGCTTTGTGGTTCAATTTGGAATCAATGGGGATCCCAAGGTTCAACAGACTTGGAAAGATCAGCCAATCAAAGATGATCCAGTCTTGTTCAGTAACCGCAAAGGAACTATTTGTTTTGCGACAAGTGGTCCTAACACTCGGACCACACAACTGTTTGTAAACCTTAGTGACAATTCACGTTTGAACGAACTAGGCTTTGCAGCGTTTGGTCGAGTGAATAAAGGAATGAAACACATTGAAGCAATCACCGATGAATATGGCGAACAACCGCAGCAAGACAAAATCCAAGCCGAAGGCAATGCTTATTTAAAAGAAAGCTTTCCGAAGATGGACTACATCAAGCGAGCTTACATTGTTGGTCGTGATTCCGCAGCCAAATAATCGAATCGCAAAAGCAACGACATGCCGGAACTACCTGAAGTTGAGACAATGCGTCGTGGAATTTTAGCGATCCAAGGGGCTACCGTTACACACGTTGAAAAAGTGCGTTGCACCTGTAAACCAATTTCTATCAAGCCGACGATCAGTACGATTCGCCGCCGTATTGTGGGGCAACAGGTCAAAGCAGTAGAGCGCATCGGCAAACGTGTACTCATTCGATTTGAAAATGATGATCGCTTGGTATTCGAACCGCGCATGACCGGTCTGGTGCTCGTAAGTGACCCGCCCAGTAGTACTCATCTGCGATTTAGAATTGGATTTTCAAGTGGAATCGAGGAAGTCTTTTTTTGGGATCGACGCGGACTCGGATTAATCTACTTACTCACTGCCAAACAACTTCATGAACGACTCGGTCCCGACAAACTCGGTCCCGACGCTTTGGTCGTTAGCGAAGAAGACTTACATAGAATATTCGGTGCGTCGAAACGCCCAATCAAAGTTGCTCTTCTCGATCAAAAGCGGATCGCCGGAGTGGGAAACCTGTATGCCTCGGAACTGCTTCATTTAGCTGGCATTCATCCTGCTAAAATGTGTCATCGTATTACGCGCCAACAATGGTCAACAATTTGCGAGGCGATGCAAACGATTCTGCAAACCGCCATTGAACACGAAGGCTCAACGCTTTCCGATGGAACCTACCGCAACGCGTTGAATGACCCCGGTGGATATCAAAATATGCACCGCGTGTACGACAAAGAAAACAAAACGTGTTCTACCTGTCATAACCAGACTATTGAAAGAATTGTCCAAGCCCAACGCAGCACATTCTTTTGCAAAGACTGCCAATCCCGCGTCTAGGGTTTGCTGACCAGACGTGAATTGCACGTTGCTGATAATCCGCCTAAGCGTGTGGATGAAACTATAAAACTGGCAGTACCGGAGGGCGCCTAAAACTATTTAACTTCGACTTTGTGGTAATCCCCTGGTTGATTCAGGACTAACAGAAAATAGAATTTACGTCTAAACTAGAACAAAAGGTTCTAAGACATCGCTCTCATTTAACTTCTTCAAACCCGCAAATACACCATGTCTGACATATCCCCCTCTACATCAAACGTTCCAAATGAAGCAGGCCGGTTTGGTCTTTTTGGTGGACGATATGTTCCCGAGACGTTAACCAGAGCGTTAAACGAGTTGACAACGGCCTATGCCGAAGCCAAACAGGATCCTGTTTTCCAAAATCAACTCACAGAACTCTTCAACGACTTTGTCGGACGCCCTTCTCCACTTTACTTTGCCGAGCGATTAACCGCACATTGTGGCGGCGCTGAAATTTGGCTTAAACGCGAAGATACCAATCACACTGGCGCCCATAAAATCAATAACACGCTTGGCCAAGCCTTGCTCACAATGCGGATGGGGAAAAAACGAGTTATCGCAGAAACCGGTGCTGG
>JABHUV010000007.1 GCA_018658605.1 Planctomycetaceae bacterium
CATCGCCGGTTAGCAGGAACTTGTTGTCGAAGGAGAACAGATTGTCTGCATCAATATGAACTTCCTTGCGCTTTTTGCCGTCCACCCAAATTTCAACATCCATATCGGGTTTGGCTTCACCGGTCGCTTTGATGTACTCAGAAAACGCCTCGACACACAATGAAGTGTCGCGAGTCGATTTCCAGTAGGTGGCATGTTTACGGTTGTTCAATAAGTACTTCACAAGTCGAGATGCTTGAACGCTATTGGGTTTAACTCGTGCAAGCAGTTTCAAGTAATAAGCATTGGTTTCAATTTCATCACCGTACCAATACCACCAAGATCCACCTGCGGGCATTTCCAGATAAGCGGTTTCATTCTCTTCGTCTTGCTCTAAATACTGTTCGATATTACGAACAAGCATGGTTAGCTTTTCTTGGTGTTTGCGAGTTTCTAATCCCAGTGCATAAACAACCATGCCGTAAACGCTGAGGCGTGAACGATCGCGATACAAGAACTGTTGCATTTCGACGTTCTCCGCGCCTGCTTCAGCCAAAATCATGTAGATCAATGCATCACGATTGTCAGCGAATGGCTTCGACGGCGTCTTGTTGGTGCCGTGCCGTTTGATTTTGTCAACCTCGGCAGATTCATGGCGTTGTAGCCATTGTACGCCGCGTTTAATGACATTGGGGTCGACCTTTACATCATTAGCAACAGCCACTTGCAGTCCATGCACGACGACCGCTGTGGTATGTGGATAGCTATAACCTTTACCGCCAGAGAACCAACCCCAGCCACCATCAGGGTTTTGCATGTTAGTCAAACGAGTGACACCGGCGGATACAATTTTGTTGACTTCCGCCTGGCTAAACACAGGATTGGTATTGTAGCGTTTCCACTGCTTAGCTCGTTCTTGATCATCACCAATCTCCTGGGCGTTGAGATTGGTTCGCTTTTTGCGAATTTGATCTAGATCGAGTTGCATGCTGATGAGTGTGTGTTGCGTAATTGCTGCCGGCAGGAAACGATTCAGCGTTTGCTCGGTACAGCCATATGGATAATCGAGCATGTACGGCAACGCGTCGACCATGGCACCGGCAAGCGTCGGTGAATATCGAATTTCTAACACGGACTGTTCCTGGCGACGTTCGCTCGGCACGGTAATCGTGACTTGCGATTGGTTGTCCTCAGGTCGAATCGTACCAGCCCAGGCTTCTGTCTTTAAGATGCCATGTACGTGGACGGGGAACTTCATTTCCATCGCATCTGACTCTTCGTCTGTCAGGGCCGCCATTGTAATGGTAGTCTCGCCTTCGCCTGAAGCTTTCACCCGCCAATCAACGCGTGCTTCTCCGTGGGCATCGACAGTGATAACTTGGTTGGCTTCCCCGAGATTAACCAAGTATTTGTTATCCAAGGTCAATTTAACTTCAACATCCTTAGCGGTTTCAAGATAGTTGTGGACGTTGGCAGATAGCACGATTTCGTCTTTTTCTACGAAGAAGCGAGGTGCTTGCATGCGGACGATCACATTTTTCCGAGTGATCACTTCGGTATGCCCCGAGCCGACGTTCGTTCCGTGACCCATCGCCCAGACGTTGACTTTCCAAGTCGTCAAACTTTCGGGCATGCTTACCTTGACTTCGGCAAACCCTTCTTGATCCGTATTCAAAGTACCCACCCACAAAGCGGTGTCGGCAAAATTGGACCGTACATTGGGCTCGAGGTTAGGCGCATTGCCAGATCCGGAATTGCCTAATTCTTCCGCCGGTCCGCTTTGGTTGGCGGCGCTCCTCATGCTTTTCATCGCACCTCCCAAACGACCGCCCCCGGCCATACCTTCCGCGGCACTGTCCATGGCCATGGCTGCTTGAGGTGCTCCCATGCCACCATTGATTACTCTATTTTTGCTTAATTCCTGGCGTCGTTGCCCAAAGTCACGCTGCGCATTAGACACATCGTCATCAGCTACGGTGGCTCCAAAGACTCCCAGCGGATTCATATGATTTGTGTAAGGCATATAGCGTTCACGGGCATATTTTTGCAGGTTACTTTGGTGACTGGGGTTATGCCGACGGCGCCATTTCCAGAAGAAATCACGGATTTCAGGAACATTGCTACCGCCAGAAATATATTCAACGGACTTGTCGTAGATGGAGACTGCCGTTGTGCCAACGAACGGTTTTCCAGTGTGGTCGGTCAATTGGACTTTTACAGTGGCATCTTCGCCCGGTTTATAAGTCTCAGAGGATGGTGTAACAGCGACGTTAATTACTCGTTTCTCAGGTGGAACAACAATTTC
>JABHUV010000006.1 GCA_018658605.1 Planctomycetaceae bacterium
CATTAATATTGCGATTTCCCAGAACCGCCAACTCTCAGGCAGTCGACCTCCGTCAATTTGGATGCCGCGGGTAAATGCCGAGGACCCATCACAAACGAATTGGGTTAAAGTCGTTCCGAACATGGGTTTTCCAGGAGGAAAAACAAAAACTATCGTGGTAAACGTCCCTGTCGAACAATTCCGCAATGGTGACCATCGGATTCGTATCGTAACGACCATGGAACTCTACTGGGACTGCATTCAGGTAGCTATTGACGCACAACGCCCCACACCATCAACAATAACAAAAACAAACGTCGAATTAATCGGCGCCGATCTGCATTACCGCGGCTACTCTGCCCGGCTCAGTCGCCTCCACAATGGCCCGGAGCGCTACGACTATAATCATGTCATTACACAACCTCTGTGGTCACCCATGGCTGGCAACTACACTCGCTATGGTGACGTCACCGAGTTATTGCAAGCCACCGATGACCACCTCGTTGTGCTTGGCTCTGGTGATGAAATGACATTACGGTTCGCGGACCTACCCCCACCAAAAGCGGGGTTCTTGCGGGACTTTATTATCCGTTGCGTTGGCTGGGATAAAGATGCGAGCTTGAACACGGTGGCTGGTCATCGCGTCGAACCGTTACCGTTTACGGCAATGAAATCCTACCCGTTTGGACCTGCGGAACATATTCCGGATTCATCGAGCTATCGCGAATATCTAAGGGTTTATCAAACGCGGCAGCTCGAACCACGACCGTTCTGGAATCAATTGCGACAATAAAGGTGGTGCACGTTATGCATTGTGTGTTTAGAGCGGCATCAGGCGCTAGCTGGGTTTGTTGAGATTATTAGCGATTAGGTGGGAACCGTCAACGTATTCTTTACGTAATCATAACAACCCGAACGTCGCATCAAACATCAATAGCTTGCAAGTTCATTTTTAACGTTCTGCGGTAATTTCCGACCAGCAGGTGATAGACTTTTACATCTCGTTTATTTCATAACCCAATAATTAACTTCAACATTTGATTTCCATGCGCCTCATCATTCAATTTTCGTGCTACGCAATTCTATTCATTGCTGTTCTTGCTGGTTGCACTGAATCCACAGACAACAACGGTGGTAATCCTTCCGATACAACCCCAACTGCCCTAGGCACCGGCGTGATATCATTTTCAGAAGTTCAACAACAGGCTGGCATCGATTTCACTCATTTCAATTCCCCTCGCAATTCGCTCATCCCCGAAGATGTTGGCTCGGGCGTGGGTTGGGCGGACTTTGACAACGACGGCGATGAAGATCTCTATTTCGTCAATTTCGCCGCTCCCTTCTTAGCTTCCGACGAGGACATGTCTCGCGCTAGTGGTAATCGCTTGTATCGTAACGACGGCGATGGACATTTTACAGATATCACCAAAACTGCCGGTGTGGGACACGTCGGTTGGGATTTCGCCTGTCTATGGTGGGATGCTGATAATGACGGCAATCTTGATCTGACCGTCACCCATTACAGTGGACTCGTGCATTACCGAAATCTTGGTGATGGAACATTTCAAGACACCACTTCGTCCGCCGGATTTGGCGATATCAACAGTTTCCTACTCGGGCTGACTGCTGGTGATTACGATCTCGATGGAGATTTAGACCTGTACCTTTGCGGTTACGTTGAATTCGACAGAGAACGCGCGCGCAACCGCCCAATCGTTGCGGGCCGCCCGGCAGTATGGACGAACCCCGTATCCTATCCAGCCTTGCCTAACATATTGTTACAAAACAATAGCGGCACATTTACCGATGTCACGGAATCGACGGGCGTTGCTAATCCCGCCGGCAAATCGATGCAAGCGATTTTCTGTGACTTCAACAACGACGGTTATCCCGACCTATTTGTCGGTAACGACGTCGGTACAGCGGACGCCATGTACCTCAACAACCAAGATGGCACTTTCAAAGACGTCTCAAAAATATCGAGCACCTTTGATCGTCGCGCCAGCATGGGGATGGCCGTTGGTGATGTTTATCACCATGGCAAAATGGATTTATTCACTACGCACTGGGTCAACGAAGATCATGCACTCTGGAAGAACCAATCCACAATAGGTGATTCGTCAGCAATTCTTATGGAAGATGTCGGGCCGTTTACCGGAATTCTTAAAATCAAATCGACGGCGGATGTCGCTTGGGGAGTCAATGTAGTCGATTTCGATAACGACGGCCACCTCGATGTCATCCTAGCAAACGGTAGTACCATTGAGGATGAGTTAACAACCGAAGTGCTGGAAGACCCAAAACTGTTACCTCAAAAAAGCCGCATCCTCCGCAACGATGGTCAAGTTACCTTTGTTGATGTTAGCGACGATGCCGGCCCGTTCTTTCACAAAAAATTGATAGCTCGAGGTTTAGCCACCGCGGATTACGACCACGATGGTCGCCTCGATGTCGCGGTAGGCATCCACAGCGGCGCCGGTGTCCTTTTACACAACACCTCCTCAGACACGGGGAATTGGTTACAAATCAAACTTGAAGGCTCCAGCAGTAATCGGTTTGGCATCGGCGCTAAAATTGAAATAAAAATTGGAGCGAACATCTACAGTCATCAATCCGTATTGAGTTCAAGTTATTTGAGCACCAACAGCACAATCGCACACTTTGGATTAGGCAACGCGAAACAAGTTGATTCCATCACAGTCACTTGGCCCAGCGGTGTCGTAACCGAACAAACCGACGCAACCCTCAACCAACTTATTATCGTGACCGAAGAATCACAAAAATAGTTGTTTTCCTTTTGCAAATCCTCGAAGTAAAATACAGAAGTCCTCCAAAGATGTTTTTTACCAAAGCACAGGTCCTGTCATGAATAAAATAGCCGTCCTAATTGTTCTCA
>JABHUV010000005.1 GCA_018658605.1 Planctomycetaceae bacterium
ACTGCTGTTCGCGAGATTCGTTAGGTACGTAATCAAGATCACAATCTGGATCTGGGTTTTGATAGTTGATTGTTGGTGGGAGTATATTATCGCGAATCGCCATCAAACAGAAAATTAACTCGGTTGCCCCGGCTGCCGTGATCAAGTGACCGATCATACTCTTTGTACTAGAAATAGGTGGAGGCGTTTCACCAAACACTTCTTTACAAGCCTTCGTTTCCACACGATCATTAACGGACGTGCTCGTGCCATGCGCGTTTACGTAGTCGATTTGGGAAGGATCAATTCCGGCGCTGACAATCGCTCGGCTCATGCAACCGATCGCACCACGTCCGTCTGGATGTTGGTCCGTTACTCGGAAAGCATCTGCTGTGGAACCGTAACCTAAAATTTCACCGTAGATTTGAGCCCCCCGTGCTTTGGCATGTTCAAGCTCTTCAAGGATTAGCATCGATGCTCCTTCGCCCAATACAAATCCGTCTCGCAGACGATCAAACGGTCGGGATGCACCGGTGGGATCGTCGTTGTTCGTAGACAATGCCGTTAGCAAATTGAAACCTGTGACGCCAAATGGATGGATCATGCTGTGCGTGCCACCGGCAATCATCACATCAGCGTCGCCGCGAATAATTTGTGCAGTTGCTTCCCCCACTGCTTGGTTGCTAGCAGCACATGCAGTCAGCGTATTCGTAGAAGGTCCTTGGAGATCAAACATCGCTGAAATATGTGCGGGAGGTAAATTTGGTTCGTTTTCGAGTTCGCGAGTGGGATTGAAGGAATGATACCCACGAGCGGTAAACGCATCGATGTCGAGTCCATCCTCAGTCAGTCCGCCGACGACGCTATTGGTAAAGGCTTCGAATTCTTGAAACCCTTCGCCAGAGCCTAAGTAGATTCCGAAGCGAGCAGGATTGACATTGGCATCGAGGATTCCAGAATCAGTGATTGCTTGGTGAGCAGCCCCCGCGCCAAATCGCGTATGACGACCGCGGTCAAACCACTCAGCTGGATCTTCACCGATAGAGGAAATGCACCAATCTTTGACCTCGGCGCAAATCTTAGTGGGAAATTTACTAGCGTCAAATACAGTGTTGTAACCCACACCGGATTTACCTTCTTTGATGCCATTCCAAACCGTATCTAGATCATTCCCGAGAGGATTGATCATGCCAATGCCTGTGACGACCACGCGACGAACCATGTGGAGGGATCCTTGTTCTAGGTTCTGTATATAGTAAACGATTTGACGTAAAAATAAAAAATATGAATTTCATCAATGCAGAGGATAATTCAATTAATAATGCCCCGCATCGAATCTGGATTTTAACTTAGGAATGCAAGCCTTGAAAACCACGATTTAACGTTTTGCGATAGATTTCAACAAAACAGTCGTCAGAAGAATCAATTACACACTCTGCTCAAGAGCTTTTTCCGCAGCAAGCATGAATTGTGGTGGGGTGATCGGATCACCATCGGCGGTGACACCGATTTTGTACATATCTAAAGCACGTAATAAACTGATGAAGTCGATGGGATAGAACTGATCGATGTCAGCCATCCCACCGCGCAGACACGCAAAAATCAAATTGATCTCGGCGACTAGATTTCCGTCACAATGTACTTCGCCATTGATGATGCCACCGTCTTTTCGGATATCCGCAGCAATTGCCGTAATTCGTAAACTATCTCCAGGCCGGACAATGTTGTGAAAAATTGCCTTGCTGACTTTGGCTAATACCACACTCTCAACAAACTGGTTGTGCTCACCAACGAGTAAACCGCCGGTTTGTGCTAAGCCCTCAATGATGAGTGAATTAGGCATCATTGGAAAACCAGGCCAATAACCATGCAAGTGTTCTTCTGCCATCGTCACGTTTTTGATGGAGACGGCGCGCACACCACTAACAAACTCCTCAAATCGATCGATCCAGTGCCAACGCATGAAATATTCGCTATCGTTTGGGGGCTATAGATTTTTTGTGTGGTTTTCGTTTAACAAAACAAACCTACATTAGCTTGTTTTGTTAGCGACAAACTTGCAAAGATCACCAACTGTCATCAGATTACCAAAATCGGCGATTCGCGGATCATTGGAAAATGTGCTGAGATCCATGAAAGGCATTCGTTCGCCGAGTGCAGTTAAACCCGCTTCACTCACCACGCCGTCTTGAACGTA
>JABHUV010000004.1 GCA_018658605.1 Planctomycetaceae bacterium
CCGTTGTTTTGGGGACACACGTTTACTTTTATGACGGACATTACGGCGCTAATGTATATGTCGGCTGCCCTACTCTGTTTTGTTGCTAGCCAGAACCTGCAGCGCATCTCTTGTCTGGTTGCGGGTAGTGTTTTGGCGGCACTTGCATTGTGGAGTCGACAGACGCATGTGCTTGTGATTTTGGTGCCTTTGGTTGTGCTGGGATTTCGTCGCAATCAATTCTCCATGCTGCAAATTGGTTTTCGCGTGGGGGCAATTACTTGTCTTCCGATTGTTGCTTGGGCGGTGTTTGAATTTGGTTTGCTGGTCCCAGGTGATCAACAACGCGCTTCGATTATTTCTGTAAAGGAATGGGACGCTGCACGCGCAAAGCAAACAGGTATTTATTTATACGGGTTGGTGTTATTGCTGGGGATGTTGCTGTTGCCGCTAGCCGTTTTATCTATAGCGAAGATCCGTAATAGATACGAGACGGGCTTGCGGGTTAATTGGCTGTTTGCAGGCGTTGTTCTATTTGGCCCGTTGGCAATACTGTTTGGGACTGGTGGACGAGCAGTGATAACGCAATCGGTGGGTTATTTTTTACAAAATGCTCATTTTGGTCCCGTGTTGTTTGCAGATTTGCCACATGCGGATGGAAGTTGGAGTTATTTGGGCGAGGTTAAGTGGACACCGTTGGTGTGGCAAGTGATTACGGTCTTATCGATTCTGTCCATGGCCTGTGTGGTGGCCTGTGCGACAGTGAATTCGACTAATGTTCAACGACTCGAAGTTCCCCGTGACATGCATCATTGGCGGTTTGGATTGATTCTGTTGATCGGGGTGGAGACGGTGTTCATGATTACCATGGTCAGCAATATTGTGGATCGCTATTGGCTTGTTTTGTTCGTCCCAGTTTTATTATGGGTAGTGACCAGTGACGTGTTACGTAAAGGTATTCATTTGTATCGTTCGGCGGCGACAATGTTGTGGTTGGTCTTGTTGTTGTTGGCGTTTATTAGCGTTGCCTTTACACATGATTGGCTAGTTTTTAACGATCATCGATCGGCTCAAATGACACAGTGGCTTAGTATTCCGGGAGTGGAAGCACGCGATATTGATTTGGGCGCGGATCTAAATGGCTGGCTGCGAACAGCCGAGGACTACAATAGTCTGCAAAGACCGGGTGATGAGACCCGTAGTTGGCGCGGTCATGCTACTAAAGCATTAGCACACCGTGGTCGCGCGGGCTGGGACATCGTTGCCGTTCGGCAGTGGCGCAGTTGGACTACTGGTAAATTGCAAAACTTATACGTACTGGAAAAACGTATTGCTAATTAATACGGATTAATAGACGACGTTGCATCTTTTGTTTCGATTACCATTTGTCAGTTCTAAATGGCGAAGCGGGCAGACCGTTTTTGTTTGACAGATTAGGCTCCGCAAGTTGATGCCAAGCATATCGGACTGCTACAGGAGCCTTCACCCGAGGAGACGATACAACAACCGTGTCGCCTACGACAACGGCAGATGCTTCAGTAAAGGTCTTGTCTGCACCGGCCACCTGAAAATGAGAAAGTGACTTGCCGTCGCGAGCGGCAAGTCCATCACCGACGTGGTTAAAGGAGATCGTGACTTTCGAACCATCAATTTTGTGCGATTTGTATAGTGGTCCAGAATAGACAATGTCTTTTTGTCCATAAGTATTAGCCAAAGCCCACAATGCCAATCGCTTGCCCACGTCCTGTTTGTTGCGTGGGTGAATGTCTTTGATGTTACCAATGTCGACGGTGACGGCCATGCCAGTGTTTTTGATTTGCAGAGCAGCAGTTTGCGATTCCCAAATTTCTGGAAGTGCGGTGACGCTACCGCCATAAGTGTAAGGTGCGAGTTGTACGAATAGGAACGGCATGTCCGGATTTGAAAAGACGTCACGCCAGCCATTGACTAACGCCTTCTTTTTTTCGTAATACATCATTCCGTCACCCCGATTGGACTCGCCTTGGTACCAAATAGCTCCTTGGAAATTGAAATTGCGGAAATTGTGGATCATGCCGTTGTACAGGGCGAGAGCCGATTGGTGATTGACTTGTCCTTTGGGATTTACTACCGGGAAATTTTCTAGATTGTCGGCGATCGATTTCAAAGCGGGAACGGACTTGAATCCAGATGGTGAAGTCCACGGTTCAATACGAGTTCCGCCCCAGTTTGAGCCGATCAGCCCGATGGGGATATCAAGTTCAGATTGAAGGTGGCGAGCAAAAAAGTAACCAACCGCAGTAAAGGCACCGACTGTTTTCGGTTCAGATTCTAGCCAACCATTCGAGGGAATATTATCTTCGGGTTTTGCAGATGGACGGTGAGGAAATTTAATGTGACGGATTTGAGGATGAGTGCCATTGGCTATTTCCTGTTGAGGATTGTTGGAACGCTGCACTGCCCATTCCATGTTAGATTGTCCGGAACAAAGCCAAACCTCACCAACAAGCACGTTTTTCAGTGAAATTGTACTGCTACCTTTGATAGTAATCGTATGTGGTCCGCCGGCAGCGAGTTTGTCGAGGGACACGATCCATTTTCCATCACTGTCCGTGGTTGCTTGGGCGGAATGGCCAGCAACAGCAACGTCGACTTTTTGTCCCGCGTCGTCCCAACCCCAAATGACGATTGGTTGATTGCGTTGCAGTACCATGTTTTCACCGATGATCGACGGTATTGACGTTTCCGCCTGTGCTGAAATGGTAAGAAAAAATATAGCGAAGCAACAAGTGAATAATGAGAATCGGGTATTCATAGTGTGAAAATCCGTATGTTTGAGGGGGAAGTAAGTGGCAGTTGAACTTCGATTTTAATCGGTGATAGACTACAATTCCACTGTGGGAGCAATAAATGTTACTGTTTATTGTTAGATTTTGGTGTTCATTGTTGGTGCGGATTTGACATGGGTGATGACGTCGACGGTGGTATACGGTAGTGGGTACATGTGAGTATTTTATCTATGAGCGCGAAACAAGACCAAATGCGAAATGCGGCTAGATTAGATCGACGTGATTTATTGCAGATCGGTTGTTCGAGTTTTCTCGGGATGTCGCTGCCAGAGCTGTTGCAAGCGACTAGCGGTAAACGTAATGGAAAATCGGTTATTTTGGTTTTCCAAACGGGCGGTGGTAGTCAGCTAGATACATTCGATCCAAAGCCTGACGCGCCGGACAATGTGCGTGGAGAGTTTTCGACAATCCAGACGAAAATTCCGGGGGTGTTATTTTCTGAACACTTGCCAAAGCTAGCATCGCGGACAGATAAGATCGCTGTTGTGCGGTCGCTACGCCATAGTGACAATCGACATCTGTCGGGTACTCATAATACGTTAACCGGTGAGCCACAAATATTCCGCGGCGATGCCAATGAAGATAAAGAGCTGTCACGATTGGATCGTCCCTGTTACGGCGGGGGCCTACGGTTGTTTAATCCGACACTCAACGGGATGCCGTGCCAAGTAACGGTTCCGCGACCGTTAATTGAGGGGTCGTTAACATGGCCGGGACAACATGCTGGTTTTCTAGGGCCAAAATTCGATCCTTGGCAGGTCAGTTCTAATCCGAATGACAAGAATTTCAAGGTGCATGGGGTCCAGTTGCTCGAGGGCATGACGACTAGTCGCTTGTCGAATCGTTTTGATATGTTGGAGACGATGAACTCGCAGCAGCGCAGCTTGGACCAATTTGCCAAAGGAATCCAGTTTACCAGTCAGCAACAGGAAGCCTACAGTATGTTGACGTCGCCCGATATCGCCAAAGCATTCAATATTGGGGCCGAAGATAGTGGTGTTCGTGATCGGTATGGTCGCAATGAGTATGGACAAACGATCTTATTGGCTCGGCGTTTGGTCGAATATGGAGTTCCCTACGTGCAATGCAATATGGGCATCGTGCAGTCGTGGGACACACATTCGGATAATTTTCCACGACAGAAAACTAAGTTGTTACCGGGTATTGATGGCGGAGTGTCGGCGTTGATAGATGATTTAGTCGACCGCAATATGTTGGATGATGTGTTGGTGGTCGTTGTTGGTGAATTTGGGCGGACGCCGACGATCAATAAGAACCCAGGCCGTGATCATTGGGCGTGGGGATACAGCGGTTTGTTTATTGGTGGTGGAGTGCGTGGGGGACAGGTGATTGGTAAATCAGATCGCCAGGCGGGTCACCCTGAGACAAAGCCCTATCACCCCAATGACATAGGCGCGACAATCTATCGCACTTTAGGGATTCCGCTTGAAAGCGAAATTAGGGATCAATTAGGTCGGCCTATTCGTTTGAACAATGGCGAGGTCATGCACGCGCTTTATTCCTAATGTGCGACTCTGGTGGTGGACCGTTCGGGGGTATCGTTAAAACACGTCCGGTTAATACTTAATAGTGTAGAAAAGGATACTTGCGGTGGAATTTGATTTATTGATTCGCGGTGGTGATGTCATTGATGGTACGGGGGTTGCTCGGCGGCGTGCGGATGTTGGCGTGTTAGATGGTCGTGTTACCGCGATCGGAAATTTGCAGGACGCCGTTACTCAGCAGGTGATTGACGCGACGCAGAAGATCGTGGCGCCCGGCTTTATTGATGTTCACAATCATAGTGACGGGTGGGTGTGGCGTGACAAGCAGCAAAGTTTTAAAACGACGCAAGGCTTCACGACGGAAGTATTGATGTCTGACGGTATTTCTTACGCGCCCGTGGATGAAACCACTTGGAGAGACTGGTTTTTTTACTTGCGTAGTCTTAATGGATTACGTATGCAAGATTATACCGGTTGGGAATCCCTCGATGATTACATGACGCTGCTTGATGGGAATTGTGTCCAAAATGTTGCCACCCAAATCCCTTACGCCAATCTAAGAACCCTCGTTAACGGGTTTGACCAAACACCAATCGATGACTCCCAGATGGTGCGAATCCAAAAGTTGGTTCGCGAGTGTCTCGAAGCAGGTGCGGTGGCGTTGTCTACGGGTCTGGACTATATCTCGCAATGCTTTGCGTCTACCGACGAACTTATTGCTGCTTGTCGTCCAATGGCGGAGGCCCAAACGCCCTATGTTACGCACATGCGTTATAAGAAAACACTGATTCCAGCGATTGAGGAAGCGATTGATATTGGTCGACAGGCTGGAGTTCCCGTACATCTTTCGCATCTTAAATGTCAGCCGTCCTATGATCCTGAACAAATCTTCAAACTCATCGAAGATGCTTGCGGCGAAGGGGTTTCAACTACTTTTGATGTGTATCCCTATCAGCCTGGTAGTACGATGCTCAACTACTTGTTGCCCTACGAAGCGTGGAAGTATGGTCCGTTAGCAGCTTGTGGCGTGATTGGTGAATCGGAGTTTAGGAGAGTGTTCCAGTCAGCCTTCGATGCTTATCGATTGGATTTGGACCATGTGAGAGTTGCTTGGTCCCCTAGCGGGGAACGCGTCGATGATTGGGGTAAGACGCTGCAGCAAATAGTGGATGAATCCGGAAAGGACATGGCAGACGCGCTGTTGGATTACCTGCTGGATGAACAATTAGCGGTGTTGTGTGTCATGGACGAGGGGGACGACAAGGAGGTTGAACCATTTGTTGCGCATCCTCGTTGTATGATGGGGACTGATGCAATCTATCAGATTGACGGCAAGGTACACCCGCGAGCGTACGGTAGCGCCGGTCGTTGGCTAGGTCCTTTGGTGCGAGATTCCAGAATCTTCACGCTAGAAGAAGCAATTCGGAAAATGACATCGCTGTCCGCAGAAACGTTTGGGTTAGAAGACCGAGGAGTTTTAGCGGTTGACCGTCCCGCTGATATTGTCGTGTTTGACGAGGCCGTGATAAATGACAAAGCGTCATTTGTCGAACCGATACAGTCCTGTGATGGTGTTGAGCATGTGCTGGTTAACGGTGTTGCGGTTGTTGCTAGTGGAGTCCATGTCGAAGTAACCGAGAAATATCCCGGGCAGCGAATTCGATACTGCAAATAATTGAAATTTGCGGTGCCACCAATTCCAGTAGTTAGTGTTGGGGTGGATTTTGCCCCGATAAATATAGGTATCTCGGCTGCAAGCGTTAAATCCTCATAATATTGGTAATGTTTTTTTGCTGGTCTGTCGCCAACGGGCAGCGTCTACGGTATAACATAAGGGTATCTGATATTTGATTGTTGCGGGTATACGAGCGGGTGATGCCTGATAACAATGCAAATTGTTGTATGAATCTAGAATTGATTTTTAACACTTGTTTATGTGGAATGAAAATAATGAAGAAACGAAACAAACAAATTGGGATGATTGTTGCAGTTGTTGCCTTGTTAGTAACCGTAATGCCAAACGTGCAAGCTGACGAAAAACATTACGAAGGCTGGGTTCGAAGCTTCGCGGAAGCGAAAGAGCTAGCTGCTAAAGAAGGTAAAAGCATTTTAATGGAATTCACCGGTTCTGACTGGTGCCAGCCATGTAAGGCTTTGCACAAGAATGTATTGGGTACGGATGCTTTCAAGAATGAAATCACAAAAGATTTTATCTTATTAGTGCTCGACAATCCCCGTGACAAAACGTTGGTATCTGATGCTGAACAAGAACAGTATAAAAAACTGTCAGCACAATACAAAGTTACAGGAGTCCCAACCGTATTTTTGGCAGACGCTGAAGGCAAACCCTACCACAAGCAAGTTGGTTACGGCGGCGACCCTGCTGAAAAATGGGTAGCAAATGCTCGCGGTAAAGTCAAAGTTTTGGCTCAGCGCGATGAATTCTTTGCTCAAGCAAGTGAAGCTAAAGGTATTGAACGAGCGAAATTGTTGGAGAAAGCTATCTCTGAGATTGATCAAGCTATTCGGCTTTCCCTGTACGGTGACACCGTTTCCGAAATTGTTAGTTTAGATGCTGAAAATACTGCTGGACTAAAATCAAAATACGAAGGTTTGCAACAAGCAGAGCAATTTAAAGGTAAGTTAGCCGAAATTCGAAGCACGAGTCGCGCTAAGCAACCTGAGGAAGTGATTGCTGCGATTGATGAATTAATCAAAACAGCAAAGCCGACTGGCGCTGCATTGCAGGAAGCAGTTTTCTTTAAGTCAGCAGTGTTGTTTGGTTCGGGCGACAAAGATGGTGCCAAAGCGTTATTGCTACAAGCACAGAAACTAGCTCCCAATACGGCAACTGGACAGCGAATACCAAATATCATCGAAGCCAACTTCAAATAACCTAGAGCTACGATGGAAATTATATACGCGTCGAACATTGTTTGGCGTAGGTAGTAAACGGCGAGTTAGATGTTAATCTGACTCGCCGTTTACTTTTTGGAGGCGTGACACAGACGAATCTCTGTGGGTTGGCGGAGCTGTTGGACAGTCACTTTTTTGAATTGATCTGCGGTGGAGGTCTCACTACCAAACAATATGTGATCGGCGCGAGCCTATAGGACTTCTTGTATTGGTTCTATACCTGGGGCAACCATGTACTGCGGAGTCCCGGTCTTGTCGAAGAAGCGGATCTTACCGGAGTCGATGCCGACGTTTTTATATAACGTGGCAAAAACTTCTTGGAATTTCACCGGCCGCTGAACCGCGTGTTCACCATACTTATTGGTGGAACCGATGACCTGTCCGGTTTTCATGCCACCGCCAGCGAGCATCGCACAGGAGACGCGTGGCCAGTGATCGCGACTGTTGCTTTTGTTGATCTTAGGTGTGCGACCGAATTCTCCCCACAGAACGACTGAAACGTGACGATCGAGTCCACGTTCGTGGAGGTCTGTGACGAGTGCGGCGAGGCCTTGGTCTAGCTTAGGAAATTCTTGCCGTGAGCGGGGAAAGTTTAGGCCGTCACCCCCGTGCCAGTCCCAGCGGCTATAGTTCAATGATACAACGCGTGCACCGGCTTCAACGAGTCGCCGAGCGACGCAGAAATTGCGAATCATTTTGGGAGCGCCATCTCGCTGATAGGTTGGATCGTTTTCTCCGTAACGTTCGAGGATCTTGGGATCTTCCTTGGAGAGGTCTAAGGCTTCAACAAGTTTGGACGTAGTCAGTATTCCGAGCGCCTGCCGGTGGTAGACATCCATGCTGTCCACGATACCGCTGTTGTCTGTTTCACGGCGAAATTGATCGAAGGCGCTTAGTAGGTTGTCACGATCGGCGAGACGCTCAAGTGTTATTCCTTTAAGGGTCATATTGGACGAGCTGGCGAGCGGGTCTTTTTCCACTAGTCCGAACGGCGAATGTTGAACTCCCAGAAACCCTCCATCTTGAGTTTGTCCCCATGTCCCGTTTCCAGTGGGGTACATTAACGCAACATTGGGTGGCACTGAATTGTTGATTTTTCCTTGATAGTGAGAGGACCAAGCACCGAAATTGGGCCGACCTTGGCGTGGCGTTCGGTCTCCGAACTTCCAGCCGGTCATACATTGATAGGCGTCGTGTCGGCCATCCGCGTCGCAGATAGAGCGGATGGGGATAAACTTGTCCATCATCTTAGCCATGCGAGGAAACATCTCGCAGATTTCAATGCCTGGAACGTTGGTTTTGATTGGCCTAAAGTCGCCGCGTATTTCTGCAGGGGCGTCTGGTTTGAGGTCCCATAAGTCGATATGGGAAGGTCCGCCGGGCATATAGATGTTGATAATGGCGCGGTGGTTGGAACCCGTGGCCGCGTTTGAGTCAGCTTGAAACATTTGAGGCAGCGAGAGTCCACCCATTGCCATACCACCGATTTTCAGGAAATCTCGACGAGAATACCCGTCACAAAAACGGGTGCTGCGTGGTTTACGTCCGTAAATAGTGAGCATTTAAATAAAGCCTTCGAGCAATTGAGTTTCAATAGATTTCGCGAATTGACTATTTCAAGTCATTATTATTATCGACCAAACCAGCTTTTATTATATGAAAGATCGTTCTGCTTTGGCAAGATTGCCTTAGGTATTGCTGCGGCCTCCCGTTCCAATGGGGGGGGGTTCCGTGTGGTTTGAACATCGTTAGAATACCCGTTTAGTGTTTTATACAAAGTCAATCGTGGATTCATGCTGCAGGAAGTTGGATGAGTGGTTTTGGGGCAATTTTTCGCGAGTTTTTGCGAGCACCTAATAATATTGGGGCGGTTGCGGGGAGTTCATCGATTTTGGCTAAGGGGATGCTAGATGAAGTGGACTGGGAAGCAGCGAAGAATATTGTCGAGTATGGTCCTGGTACGGGTGCGATTACGCGTCACATTGTCTCGCGGTTGTCACCAGAGCAACGGCTTTTTGCCGTTGAATTAAACGATCGCTTTGTTCCTGTGTTGGCTAAGAAGTTCCCCGCGGTCAAAATCCGAATTGGATCGGTAGGTGATATCCGTTCGATTTGTGACTCTGAAGGGATGGTCAGTGTTGATAGTATCATCAGCGGTTTGCCGTGGACAGCGTTTGACGAAGAGTTGCAGAACGAGTTATTAGACGCAATGTTTAGCGTGCTCAGTGAGCAGGGGCAGTTTGTTACATTTGCCTATTTGCATGGACTACCACTGAAGAGTGCTAAACGGTTTCGCTCAATTCTTGAGGGGCGGTTTGAGTTCGTGTCTATCAGTCCGATTGTCTGGCGCAATTTCCCGCCAGCGATTTTCTACAGTTGTCGTCGCTGAAGATTGTGTGTCACGGACTTATTTCTTAATGCACACAACTCGCAATCCGTTGAGTTGGCTTTCAACGTCCGCGGCAGCTTGGCCACGATAACTGGAACGGCATGAGGAAGCTTGTGACATGAAGTTGCCACCCCGAAGCACGCGACGTAGACCCGTGGTTGGACCGGTTGGGTCGTTTTCCGGCGGTGCGTTGCCATAATATTCTGCAGCGTAAATGTCATGGCACCATTCTGAGACGTTGCCATACATGTCAAATAATCCCCATTGATTGCATTGTTTTCCAGCGATGACTTGGATCTGTTCCGTGTTGCCTCGATACCAACCGTAATCTGTCAGGTTACTGGCGTTTTGACCGTAGTTATAGGGAGTTGCGGTTCCTGCGCGGCAAGCGTATTCCCATTCGGCTTCGGTGGGCAAGCGGTAAGTGCGACCGGCGGCCTTTTCTGCTGGCAGATCGGAGAGTTTCGTGCAAAAGGAAACCGCCTGTGCATAGGAAATGTTGTTAACTGGTAGGTGGGCACCTTGGACAGTGCTCCTGTTGTTGCCCATTATTTGGTTCCATTGTTGTTGCGTCACTTCGGTAACACCGACAATTAAAGTGTTTGTGATTTGAGTTCGATGTTGTGGGCGTTCATCGTTGCTGGCATAGCGATCAGGTTTGCGGACAATGACGCGGTTGTCATTGTCTGTGTTCACTCGGCCCGCGCTGAATAGTCCAATCCCTTTGAAATGCATGCTTGTACCGACGACACTGACGGCGATTTTCAAGCTACCGGCTGTGGTTTGAGCGTTGATGGCTTGGGCCATGCTTTGTGCGATTTGAGCAGGACTGGACGGTTGGTTTGTCTTCTTCCCCGAGCTAAAGGGAACGGGAGCGTAGAAAGCGGGCTTTTTGGCAGTATCGGTGTCAATCAATTCAAAGCGTTTGCTGTTGCCGGCCTGATCATCGACGATGAATATTTGACCCGAACGGAATCGATTCCCGCCCAGAGACACTTGCACCACATATTCCGGCGCTCCCATTTGAAATACTCCGGCGTCCAATATGGCAAGCGTCATGCCGATGCTGTTGATTTCTCGAGGCTTTGCACTGGGGGGCAAATTGGCTTCCAGATCTGGTCCAGCGGTTGGTTGCTGGGCGTGAGACAATGCTGAGCTAGTGAGGACAAGCCCTGTGAGCAGTAGAGCTGCTATGGTAAAACGGCGTGCGAGGTGTTGGATAGCGTAAATCATGATATTGCCTTATGGCTAGTACGTTGTCGAAGCATACGATGCATTGTTACCAATGCGTTAGGGTTTCGTCTAGTTGTTTTTGTCGCCTAGTTAAATTAGTGTTCGTTTTGAGTTGATTGTTTGGCGCGTTTCCAGAGGTTAACCAGTTGTCGAGTCAGCGTGGTTTGCGATGTGTTGTGATACAGCGAGTCAGCCGGTAGTTGGTTTGTTAGCCGGCGGTGGGCAATACCAAGGTTATGGTAAGGGATGCTTGGGAATAAGTGATGCAGTGCGTGGTAACGTAGTCCAACCGGTGCCCATATTTCACCGATGATTGGATTTTGTGGGTAGTTGACTGAGTCAAGTAGTTGTTCTTCAAAGCTCATTTGGCCAAAGTCGTTTTCCCAGTTATGGGCACCGAGGGTACGTAGAGCGTTGAGTGTGAGAATGATCACAGCCGTTGTGTAAGATTGAATGAAAAAGGGCCACGGTAATGTGTGCTTGGTCACAGCAACGATTGTCACGAGCGCCAAGAGCCACAGAAAGCAGAAGAATTCCTGCAGGTAGAACATTCGTTCAGCGCCGGGTGCTGAGAGTTGTCGGCAATAGGTGGGGTCAATTATCATCGACGAACATCGTTTGTGTACAAATCTTCGAAAGCCAGGGATGGCCCAAGCCAACGGTGTAAAAAACAGGAACCTTACAAAGACCAAAGGCGGTACGATTAATGGGTGGAGCATAAACAACACAATTTGTTTTGGGCCTCGCCGAGCCAGCGGAAGGTATTCACCGTCGCGGTCTGTGCCGTAGTGGCGGCGGCGGTGATGGTCGAGGTGTGGGTAATAAACGAAGGAAGGTGCCAGGAAGAGAATGCCACAGAAAGTATTCCAAATAAAACGAAACGCGATCATCGTACTGCCACTCATGTGCACAATTTCATGGATGAACATGGCGATGCGATAGTAGAGTAAGGCCGCTACGATAGTGAATATGATATAGAGAATCCAGGTGGTGGAAGTGTCAGTCGGATAATACATCCAATCGACCTTCCATATCTCGAAATCAGTGAGATAGAGCTTGGCAGCATAGGTTCTTCCGTGAGTGTAAATGAACATACCGACGGCCCAGCAAGCCATGAAGTCGATCCAATAGATCAACGGGTTATGCTTGAAAAGGTCACCAACGGCTTTACGCGCTTCCCCTACTGAGAACGCTGCACTGGGTTTGTCGGACGTGATACTCATTATGCCTGGTTTCTTTGCTAATGTATTGATATAGCATCACTTGTATAAATCGGCTTTTTGGACTCGCTATATTTATCCAGAGTTAGCAGCACCGCTGAAACGACACGGGTATCTACTACTTTTTTGTAGACTGTGAATCCGGCGAGCGTCTAAATATGGCATACCGGCAAAATGCTTGATCAACAGGCGCAAATACCCAGAATTCACCTAATGCTACGTTAGGAAACTGTCGAATATACAATATGTAGTGGTTGTTTTTCATTTTTGATACTATACGTTGATTTTTGATGATCGTGCTGGCGTACGATCTAAAAGCTGGCCCGGTATGACTGTTTCACAGGGCGGTTGACCGCGAGGTGAAATAACACGGTGCTAGCACTTGGCAAAAAGAAGTCCATAAAAAATCAATTGGTTTTAGAAAACTACCAGATATAGTGTTGACTTGAACCCCTCCTACGATATATTGTCTCCACGTCGCCAGTTGGAATTATTCAATTTTGGATGAACTGAGGCAAGTTTTGGCAAAATTAGTCAGGATTTGTTAGACTGGTGATAAGAAGGAATTTGAAGGCTAGTAGGATAGAGCTTTCTTCAAGGATTGATCGACGACAAACGAAAAAGGCAACTCTCAAACAGTAGTTGTCAAAATGGATTGTTTTAGACCACGGATTGAAAAAGGTCGAATTCTAATAATAGCGAATGTGCTATTGCTCGATTGTGAGCACGGCATTGGTTTAAGTTCTTTCGAACTGTTGTGGCAGTAGTTGTCATAGCCAGGCCAATCATTTGATTCTAGATTTAGCTAGATATTTAAAAATTGATGATTGGTTTGACTGTAGCGCCTACATGTCACGATGGCCTGAAGCAGCTTTTGGTAACAAGTGCAGCAAAAAATGCATCATTGTTTTTGCATTAATTCGGAAAGATTGTTGGGTATTCAACCAGGTCATTGAGTGCTCAAAAGTGATGAGATGTATAGTTAGGACAGATAGGAAGTCGAACGCTACCGAGCATATGGTAGCAACTACAAAGGAGTGACAGATGGTACGTGCGCAGGCAGATTGGATTGTTCGTAAGCGAGATGGACGAGTTGTACCTTACGAGACCACATTGGTAACGACAGCGATAACAAATGCTTTTCGAGCCGAGTTGAATTTGGCTCAATCTCAACCGATTGAAGATGTTGTTGAACAAGAGATTCATCGCATGGTTGAAGGCGTGACTTCCGAGTTGGCGCCCTTAGCTGGCACGGACGATGGAGTAGAAGTCGAAAAGATTCAGGACTTCGTCGAGCTAGAACTAATGCGTCAGGGACATTACCGCATTGCCCGTCGCTATATTGTCTACCGCAGTGAGCACGCTAAGGTGCGAGCGCTGCGAGCAGAAGATACGAGTGAAGGTGAAGAAACAAAACGCATTCACATTACACTTGAAGATGGCGCACGAGTTCCGTTTGATCAAGGTCGAGTGCGAGCAAGGTTGTTGTCGGCGTGTAAAGGCTTGGAAGAATTTTGTAGCGTTGATGAAGTTTTAGATGAAGTCATGCGACAGGTCTTCGATGGCATTTCCTCGACGGAAATATATCGCACAATGATTCTAGCAGCTAGATCCAGTATCGAACGCGACCCTGCCTACGACACGCTAGCTTCGCGATTGATGCTGATGGTCATCTACAATGATGCGCTGCAAGCTGCTCCAGATTTTGAAGGAATCGAGCCTCTGTATCGTTCACAGTTTGAACATTATATTATCGACGGGATCAATGCAGAACGCCTCGGCGAATCTCTCCGAGGATTTGATTTGGCTCGAATTGCGGAAGCTCTGGAGCCACAACGCGACCATAATTTCAAGTACCTTGGCCTACAGGCTATTTACGACCGGTACTTATTGCATATCGATGGTCGCAGAATCGAAACGCCGCAGTATTTTTGGATGCGAGTGGCAATGGGGTTGGCAATTGAAGAAGGTGACCAGAAAGAACAACGCGCGATTGAATTCTATAACGTGTTGTCTCAGTTTTGGTTCACGTCAGCCACACCAACCTTGTTCAACTCGGCTACGAAACACCCGCAGCTCAGCAGTTGTTACTTATCAACAGTTTCGGATGATCTGGAGCATATCTTCAAATGTGTTTCCGATAATGCCATGTTGTCCAAGTGGGCGGGTGGTTTAGGGAACGACTGGACCAATGTACGAGCAACCAATTCGTACATCAGTGGTACCAACGGTCAAAGCCAAGGCGTGATCCCGTTTTTGAAAGTTGTCAATGATACGGCTGTAGCGGTAAACCAAGGCGGTAAACGAAAAGGCGCTGTCTGTTCTTACCTAGAAACATGGCATCTCGATGTCGAAGAATTTTTGGATCTCCGTCGTAACACTGGTGACGACCGCCGCCGTACGCATGACATGCACACGGCCAACTGGATTCCAGACTTGTTTATGAAGCGAGTACGAGACAACGCCGAATGGACATTGTTTAGTCCGGATGAAGTTCCCGATTTGCATGATTTATTTGGTCAAGCGTTCGAAGAGCGTTATAAGGAGTACGAACGTCAAGCGGATGACGGGGAAATGCGAATGCACCGTCGAGTTGGAGCTGTTGAATTATGGCGAAAAATGTTAACGCGACTATTCGAAACAGGCCACCCATGGATTACTTGGAAAGATCCTTCTAATATCCGATCCCCACAAGACCACGTGGGTGTCGTACATAGTAGCAATCTTTGCACCGAAATTCTGCTTAATACAACCTCTGAAGAAACGGCGGTATGTAATCTCGGTAGTGTTAATATTGCGGCTCACGTGCGAGATGGGAAACTGGATTTAGAGCAATTGGAAATCACCGTTACGACAGCCATGCGAATGCTCGATAATGTTATCGACATCAATTACTATCCGACCAAAGAAGCTGAGAATTCCAATCGACGACACCGTCCAGTTGGAATGGGCTTGATGGGTTTTCAAGATGCGTTGTTCCGCCTTGGTATCGGTTATGCTAGTGATGCCGCTGTTGAATTTGCCGATCGCAGCATGGAAGCAATATCGTATTTTGCCCTGAAAGCTTCCTCGGAGCTAGCTGGTGAACGTGGGACGTACTCCAGTTACGTCGGTTCGAAATGGGATCGTGGCCTGCTGCCAATTGACACGATTGAATTACTTGAGCAAGAACGTGGCTGTGCTGTTGATTTAGATCGTAGCACGACCTTGGACTGGGACGTGGTTCGTCAAAGCATTAGCAAAAACGGCATGCGTAACAGTAATGTTATGGCAATTGCCCCTACAGCTACTATCTCTACTATTGTTGGCGTTTGCCAGTCGATCGAACCTTCTTATAAACATCTGTATGTAAAGAGCAATCTTTCTGGCGAGTTTACTCAAATCACGATTGATTTAGTTGACGAACTGAAACAACGTGGTTTGTGGGATAGTGATTTGTTAGAAGCTCTCAAATACTATGATGGATCGGTGCAAGAAATCGAACGGGTGCCGGATGACGTGAAATCGCGGTATCACACCGCCTTTGAAATTGACTCAGAGTGGATCATCAAGTGTGCCGCTCGCCGCCAGAAATGGATCGATATGGGTGAATCACTAAATCTTTATATGGCCGAACCTAGTGGTAAAAAACTGCACAGTATGTATATGTCGGCATGGGAAAAAGGATTGAAGACTACCTATTACCTGCGAACGCTCGCGGCAACTCAGGTTGAAAAATCGACTGTTGATATCAATAAATTTGGTGTGCAACCACGTTGGATGAAAAGTGATAGTGCCTCTAGCGATATTGCCGTTGACCGTGCTGAGGCATCTTTACCTGCGACGGCGGTTACGAGTGCCTGTAGCCTCGATGGTGACTGCGAAGCATGCCAGTAGCTTTGGTTTATGCAGAAACGGCAATGCCCAAAGAGAAAAATAATAATCAATAATAACTAGAAAGTGAAGATAAAAGGAGCCCACGGATGACCACTCCAGAAGGACAAAATCTACTCAAGAGCGACTCAGGCCGAGTAGATGCAAGTAGTAAACGACTGATTAACTGTAATCAAGTTGATGTAAATCAACTGATGCCTCTTAAATATCATTGGGCGTGGGAGCATTACAATAACGGTTGTGCAAATCATTGGATGCCTACAGAAGTGCCGATGACCAAAGATATCGAGACTTGGAAATCGGATAAGCTTTCCGATGATGAGCGTCTAGTGATCATGCGTAACCTCGGGTTCTTTGCGACCGCAGAAAGCCTTGTTGGTAACAACTTAGTCTTAGCAATTTTTCGTCATGTCACTAATGCCGAATGTCGCCAATACTTATTGCGACAGGCATTTGAGGAAGCAATTCACTCGCACACGTTTCTATATGTCGTGGAAAGCCTAGGACTCGATGAAGGCGAAATCTTCAACATGTATCGCGAGATACCGTCGATCGCTGCTAAAGACGAGTTTGAAATGGAGTTGACGGCTGAAATACTCGACCCCGATTTCACCTGTGAAAGCTTCGAGGGCGCCCAGACACTATTGAAAAACCTAATCGGGTTTTACTTGATCATGGAAGGCATCTTCTTCTACTCTGGGTTCGTGATGGTACTTTCATTTCATCGTCGAAATCTGATGACAGGTATTGGAGAGCAATTTCAGTACATCCTGCGAGATGAATCCATTCACTTGAACTTCGGGCTTGATTTAATCAATGGGATCAAAGCCGAAAACCCCGAACTGTGGACGGAAGACTTCCAAGAGCAAATGATCGGTCGCATTCGAAGAAGTGTTGAGTTGGAAATTGACTATGCCAAAGACTGCCTACCCAATGGCGTGATGGGACTCAACGGTGATCTGTTCACTGACTACGTGCAGTACATTGCCGATCGCCGATTGGAACGTATCGGTCTACCAGCTCAATACGGTTCGTCGAATCCTTTCCCTTGGATGAGCGAAACGATGGACTTATCCAAAGAAAAGAATTTCTTTGAAACTCGAGTTACGGAATACCAAAGTGGTGGTTCGCTAAGTTGGGACTAAGATTCAGTATTGAATCGAGGGCAGTGAGTATTCGGCATTTCCAGGTTTTGCGGATGCTTACAATTCCCCACGCTTGTCAGCGCCTGTTAAGGTTCGCAAGGCGTGGGGGTTTTTTACCCGTGAATTGAATTCTAAATTTGCATCCTTTAGCATGAAGTTAACAGCAATATGAAAAAGACAACCTTCCTCTGTATGACTCAATTGGTATTAATTATGCTTGCGATGATCCCCAACGTTGCCTTGGCTGAATCTAAAGCATCAAATTGCATTGTCTACATCGGTACCTACACATCTGGTGAAAGTGAAGGTATCTATGCTTTCCGCTTAGATTCGGACAAGGGTACATTGACTCGAATTACCGGAGTCACCAAGTCTGAGGAACCCTCTTTTGTTGCAGTGCATCCGAGCGGCAAGTATTTGTATGCGGTTAACGAAACCAGTGAGTTTATGGGAGAACCTGGTGGTGGTATTACCGCGTACGCCATCGATCGGTTAACGGGCACATTAACGAAACTCAATTCCCAATTGTCTCATGGCGATCATCCCTGTCATTTGATGATTGACCGCAGTGGACGTTGTGTGGCCCTCGCCAACTACACCGGTGGTAGCATTGCAGCCTATAAAATCGGTAAAGATGGTTCGCTCAGTGAGGCCACATGTGTGATTCAACATTCTGGTTCAAGTATTGATCCACGCCAACAATCGGCGCACGCCCATTCTATCGATGTTGATCTAAATAATCGATTCGTCGCTGTTTCCGACCTTGGCATGGATCAAGTATTGACTTATCGTTTAAACGCTCGCAAGGGAAGACTTACCCCTGCCGAACCCCCGTTTATCAAAGCAGTTCCCGGTGCTGGACCACGTCACTTTACGTTTCATCCTAATGGTGCGTTCGCATTTGGTATTAACGAATTGGATATGACCGCTACTGCGTACGCATACGATGGACGAGTGGGTAAACTGCAGTCGCTGCAAGTTATTTCTACACTACCGCCTGATCAAACAAAACAAGCGGGCCAGTCTACAGCCGAGATGTATGTACATCCCTCTGGAAAATTCCTGTATGGATCCAATCGAGGGCATCACACAATTGTGGTATATCAAATTGACCAACAGACGGGCAAATTGACTTATGTAGAAAATGTGGCAACTCAAGGTGAAACGCCACGTAGTTTTGGTATCGACCCCAGCGGGCGGTTTTTATTGGCCTTGAACCAGAGCACAAATACCATTGCACTGTTTCGTATCAATCAAGATACAGGGGCTTTGGAATATACTGGGACCACTGTCCCCTGCCCCGCTCCAGTTGCGACCGCTTTCCTGCGGTGATCGGCACCCGTCGTGGGCAAATCGACCTCGACGCATGGGTCGGTTATTAGTATTCTTTGCACCTGCTGTTCTACACCGTGAATAGACTGGCTTGGGTAATCTATACGTGAGAGGAATACTTTTCGATGAACTGGAATTTTATTTTGCTTTTTGCTGCAGAAGGTGATGAATCCGCGGCGGTCGATTTAAGGTGGTTTGATGGTATCGATTGGGTGGGCCGCCTGTCCGCTTTTGGCGTCGCCTGCCTTATTATGCTTGCCTTCTATGTCGTCGCACGCATCCTGCAGAGTGCGTCTATGCGAGTCGGCGCTAGTCGACATATCAACCAAGATTTAGCGGAGTTTATGGGTCGGGTGGTAAAGGTAGGCGTATTGATGATGGGGTTAGTCACCTCGTTGTCCAATCTTGGAGTCGATGTGTCAGCGCTTGTTACAGGTCTGGGGCTGACGGGTTTTGCTTTGGGCTTTGCACTCAAAGATGTGATCTCCAATGTGCTCGCCGGCGTCCTGATATTGATCTATAAACCGTTCGTGAAATCGGATTACATCAAAGTCAAAGGGCATGAAGGCCTGGTGGTTAGCACCGACTTGCGTTACACGGTACTGCGAGACGAAGCCGGAGCAAAACTCTACATCCCCAATGCGATGTTGTTTGTGGATGCTTTGCGAGTTTCGACAGAGGCTTCTGAATCTTCCTGATCAAACGCGCGCAGAGTTGCTATGAATGGTTGCGAATAAACGCCTGTTTTGTGTTAGCAGAAATGTGCGCCGCGAGTTCCGACATAGACACTGTAAAGCGACGTACTGCCGCACATGAAGAGTTGGTTGCGTTTGGTGCCGCCAAAGCAAACGTTGGCGCAAATTTCGGGTAACAAGATTTGTCCGATGCGTTTTCCCTGCGGATTGAAAATGTGCACTCCATCATAGCCTTCTCCAACCCAGCCAGCGCTGGCCCAAATATTGCCGGCCACATCCGCCCGGATACCGTCAGCAAATCCCCCTTGAGATTGTGTGTTGCCTTCATCATCAGTGATGTCGAGCATCATCGATGTATACTCTTGACCATTTTTCAGGTCGGTTTGTTCTACGACGTCCCAGACTTTTATATTGCGAGGAGCATCGTCATAGTGACTCGCGCCGGTATCGGCGACGTATAACTTTTTATAATCGGGAGAGAAGCAGAGACCGTTTGGTTTGTAGATTTCATCGGTCAGTTTGTGGACTTTCGTGGTCTTCGCATCAATTCGATAGATCGATTCTTTTTGATATGGCTGTGGCCAGTTGTCCTTGTTTTCGGCTTCGCGACCTTCGAAATCCATTAACCCACCGTAGCCGGGGTCCGTAAAGAAGATGTCGCCCGTGGCAGGGTGCACCACGGCATCATTCGGTGCGTTCAAGGATTTGCCGCCGTATGTTTTGGTCAAGACAGTACGTGTTCCGTCGTATTCGTAGCGGGCAACCGCACGTGTCAAGTGTTCACATGAAATCTGGCGACCGGTTTTGTCGAAAGTATTGCCGTTACTATTCTGAGCTGGGTTGCGGAATGTAGAGACTTTTCCATTTTCCTCGAGCCACCTTAATTGAATGTTGTTGGGGATGTCACTCCATAGTAAATATCTCCCCACGCCGTTCCACGCACATCCCTCAGCCCATATCATCTTAGGGCTATGATACAAGCGATTAATTGCGGCGTTACCCTGAGTGAATTGTTTGAATTCATCGTCGATGGCGATAACATCTGGATCGGGGTACCTTGTCGGAGCGGCTCCGGGGCCAAAGTCCCTCGCGGAAACAGATTTGCTTGAGAGTAAAGCCTGCGTGGAGGCGGTGGCCGTTACGGCTAATACAAATTGTCGTCGGTTGAAGCTGGGGATATTGGTGGTCATGAGAAATTCTCTTGCTAAATGCTGGACAGTAATAATCTGAATGTGAATAAAGTGTGAGCTAAAAAACGTTTCATGCCTTTGGTTATAACACATTCTAAAGTTGATATGTTACAACCAATGGCACTGAAACAAAGCATTGAATCCTCAAGTCAAAAATGGAGCTGGTCTAATGGAAAAGGAAACGGAACGCATCGCCACGGTTGTACCAGTCGAGGAAGAGGACGCCGAAGGGCTGGTAGCCGAAATTTACGCAGACATTAAGCGCGTCAAAGGTATCAAGTTTGTACCGAACTTCTGGAAGGTGTTAGCGGTTTATCCGCCTCAGTTAGAGCAGGTTTGGAATCAATTAAAAGCGATAATGCATCCTGAAGATTCAGGCCGCGAGGGATTGCTGTCACCGCAAACAAGAGAAATGATTGCTGTTGCCGTATCGGCCTCCAACGGGTGTAGTTACTGTGTTAATTCGCATACAGCATCGTTGAAAAAACTAGGAGTCTCGCAAGAGTCCATCGGTGAAGTACTGGCGGTCGCTGGTTTATTTAACCAAACCAACGCATTGGCGGATGGATTTCAAGTTAAATCAGACGTTTTCCCCCGTCTTTGAATGCCGCCGGCTCATGCGTCCGGAAATAGAGTTTGCAGCAGATCTGGAGTGCCCAGAGACCGCGTCGGATAAAATATTTCGCCAGCAGTGTATCCGGCTTCGGCGCCCACATGCATCGCGAACGCCTTAACGCGGTCATAAACATAATTCTTTTCCGCAGGAAACTGAGTGGCGTAACATCGGATAGAATTCAGCTTTTGCTCGAGTGTGTCGCTGATATCTGTCGTGATATGACCGCAGGCCGCGTGACCATGCACAGGTTCAAACGCGAGCCGAAAATACAGTTGGCGAGAGATGATGTGTGGCGGTACGTCGCCAAAATGTTCGGGCCATTTACATAATCGTGAATAAAAGACCGCCGCATCTGTGATAAGCATCGCTTGATAATGATCGGGTGAAGCCATCGGTGTCTTATCGCCAAACCCCAGCACGACTTTAGGACGATATTGGCGAAACAGTTTTGCCAAGGCTACACGTGCTTCAAAGCTGTCAAACAACCGGCGGTTTGGCAGTTCCATGGTGATCCGTTTTTGAATGCCTAACACCTGAGCGGCTTGGTTGGCTTCTTGCAGTCGCACCTCAGGTCCAGGACTCAGCGGTGTCGGCTCACCATCAGTCAAATCAATGATGCCGACGCGGTATCCTTGTTGAACCATCCGCGCAAGTGTTCCTCCGCAGGCAATTTCGACGTCGTCTGGATGGGCCCCGACGGCAATAATGTCGAGTTGTTGGGTGTCGTCGTTGTTCGAATCAGCGGACATGGCAGTGCTTTGGTTTGATGATTTTGAAATTCACGAACTATAGATCGGAGTATTTAAACCCTTTGCGAAAAAGGGAATGTTGTTTCCCATCGACTTCCGCATAGGGGTATACAAGGAAATTTACGGGCCCAGCTTGTTGCATGGGCACTAGTTCTAGGTCACGTCCAACGGTAAACGTTATTCGATTCTCAGTGAGGCCGCCAAAGTAATAATCAGCCTTTGATGGGGCCTTGTTCGCTTCGGAAATATCAACGGGAATCCACTGTTTGTTGGCGACAAATTTGGCCCAGCAGTGGTAACCGTTAACTTCACCCTTACCTCGTTTGACTGAAATTGGAAATCCGATTTCGAATCGCGCAGGTATGTTTTGTTCGCGGCAGATGGAGATGAACAAACTGTGGAAATCCGTACAATTGCCATGTTGACTGTCACACGCCCATTCTGAGTCGCCGCGCCCCCACTGCCCACCAACGGGTTTGTCATATTTCATGTGTGTGTTAATGGCATCGTATAATTGGCGTCCACGATGGAGGCTGTTTTTTGCAAGTTTCTCGCGGTCGATAAGTTGGTCCAATAAGTTTGCAGACGTAGGTACAAAACGGCTAGCCGAGATAAACAACTCGGTTTGACTTTCGTTGAACTCTTCGGTCCGTGTTGGCAGGTGTTCCTGTCGTTCAAGTTCATAATGAACCTTAAATGGGACTTCTCCTTTGTCGTCAGCAGTGGTTTGAAAGTATAGTATGTGATTACCAAACCGTGATTCGCGATTGATTCTGTACTCTCCTGGAACGTCAATCTGCGTGTTAAGGATCGTTTGCTCATATGTATCGGTAGCCACTGGTAACCAGACTGAAGTTATGGAACCCGGCTTAAGATCTGTAAGGGCGCCTGAATAAGTAAAGGTGAAATGGCGGGATTTCGTAGCGGTGGCGGCCTTTTCCGCCGTGGTATCAACAGTAGTGTTGCTGCTGGCGTTTGTGCCGATCGAAATATCCGGTGTAGCGGTGTTGTCAGCGTTGGCGCGCGAGGTACTGTTGGTAGTGGTGTCAATGCGGGGGGCGTCAATGCATCCAGTAAACAAGATGCAAGTTGCGCCTAGCAGTAGTAGTGAAAAAAGTTTCATATAGTCGGTGTATCAATTTTGAATAAGGGAAACAAACTAGGGATAAAAAAACCCGACGATCCAATTATGTGTAATGGGATCGCCGGGCGAAAATTTAAGATGTCCGTATTAGAGCACAACCGTGTTCTTGTCACCAGGAATGGCTACTTTATAGTTGCCGTCAGCGTCCGGACTCAGCGGCGCCTCGTCATCCAGTGAATGCAATGCGTCAACATCACATAGTTTTAGCTCAGAATTAATAGCGTCATCCCACTTGATCATCTGACCCGAGTAGGTTGCCATGCGCCCGAGGATTGAAGTCATTGTGCTTTTGGCACCATAGGCCGCTTCATTTGGTATGCGTCCCGCACGTAAGTCCGCAAACATATCGTGGTGTTCTTGTTGGTGACCACCACGCGTACCTTTGGTTTGGAAAATCTGTTTTCCATCGCCATCCCAAATAGTACCGGAACGAATGTCGCACGTACCCTTGGATCCGTGAGCGTGTTCGGAAACGGCATTCCAGCAACCGCGTATGTGACGGCATTGGCTAAATAGTTTCAATCCACTGGCATATGTATATTCAACAAAATGATGGTCAAATATCTCGCCGTGGTCGACACCATTTCGCACTTCACGGCCACCTTGACCCTGAGCGGAAATGGGGAAGGCGTCTTCGAGCCAATTCATGACATCGATATTGTGGATGTGTTGTTCGTCGATGTGGTCGCCACATAGCCAATTGAAATAGTACCAGTTCCGCATCTGGTACTCGAGTTCCGACTGGCCGTCTTGACGCGGACGAACCCATACACCACCACCATTCCAGTAGACTCGACCTAGATTGATGTCGCCAATAGCGCCGTCTTTAAGACGTGCAATGGTTTCGATGTAAGCTGGTTCATGGCGTCGTTGTAAGCCAACTTGCACGCAGAGATTTTTGTCGACGGCAATCTTGTTAGCGTCGAGCACTCGGCGTACGCCAGGGGCATCAGTAGCAACAGGTTTTTCCATGAAAACATGTACGCCTGCGTTCACGGCTGCTTCAAAATGTAAAGGACGGAAGCCAGGAGGTGTTGCTAAGATGATCAGGTCGATATCAGCTTCGAGCACTTGTTTGTAGGCATCGAGTCCAGTGAACATTGTTTCCTTAGTCACTTTGACTTTATCGCCATGCTTACTTTTGATAGCGCGATAAGATCCTTGCAGACGATCGTCGAAGACGTCCGCCATCGCTACAATGTTGACATCGCCGTTGGTATTCATCGCTTGCACAGCAGCTCCGGTACCGCGGCCACCACAGCCCACGAGTCCAATTTTGATTGTTTCATCACCGTAAGGATGCGCTGCTCGGGCGATTTGCAGATTACCAGCTACGGTACTGCCAGCAACTAAGATGGTTGATTTTTTGATAAAGTCTCGGCGTGAACCCGTTTTAGATGGTGTTTCTTTTGTCATTGAATAAATTCCCTAAAGCTCTGTATGCGTTTTGTCATTCGTTATTAATAAGTTTCTATTATCTGTTATTATAAAGCATCGGCGGAGCTGGTCTTCGCATTTGCGACGTATAAACTACTCCCAATACCGCTGCCTATCAGCATAATCGTAAAGGAAGTTGAGTACAACCAATTATTAACAAGTATTCCCGCCGTTCACTATAGAAAATTGAGTAAGATCGCGGTGTTGTTATTGTTGAGTTGAACGGTGGATATGACTATGCTACGCCTTTTTTCGCGATTTGTTTTTCTGGTTTTAGTGGGTACCTTAGGGATAACTCATGTATCTGTAAGTGGCAGTGTTACACCAGAGTTGCAGCGATTTTCGAGAACCGAGTATTTGATGGGAGTGGATTTTCGTATCGATTTGTATGCTCGCTCGGAAATGGAGGCTGGCGGAGCATTCAAAGCTGCTTTTTCTCGAATTGCAGATCTAGAACAATGCCTGAGCAACTATCGTGCTGATAGTGAGTTGAGTCAATTGTGCACCAATGCCACGAAAACTAGATCCATCAAAGTGAGTGATGAATTGTGGGAAGTTTTAGTCTTTGCGAAACGCATCAGTCATCTGTCCAACGGTGCGTTCGATGTGACGATTGGCCGTGCGACCAAGTTATGGCGCCGCGCGCGGCGACAACGGGAATTGCCGACTGAGCAACGATTAAGAGAAGAGTTGCAATTCGTAGGGTTTGAGAAACTAATATTGAACCCGATTGACCAGAGCGTCACGCTACGCACGCCAGGGCTGTTGATTGATTTAGGGGCCATCGGTAAAGGGTATGCTGCGGATGAAGCGATGAAGATTTTAGAGGAATTGGGAATCACTCGAGCTGTGGTTAATGCCAGTGGCGACGTCCGTTTTGGCGCCGCGCCGCCGAACAGTGCGGGATGGCCAACTGGCATTGGAGCGTTATCTGCCGCGGGTCCCCCGATTTTGTTGCAGCCGCAGTCGTATGGTGCGGTTGCTACTAGTGGCGACGCTTTTCAATTCATCGAGATTGATGGTAAGAGGTACTCACACATCTTGGATCCTCGAACTGGGAGGCCAATACAGGTTCGCAGTAGCGTCAGCGTATGGGCAGCGACTGGGATGGCGGCCGATGCGTTAGCAAGCGCGGTAAGTGTGCTCGGGCCCCGCCGCGGGTTGCGACTCGTGCGAAAACTCGATGGTGTGGAGGCGTTGGTCATCTGGGATCGTGATGGAGATGCCACGGGTGCGATGTTTCGCACCCGCGGTTTCCCGCTCGCAAAATGAAAATAGTGACCAACGGGCGGCCACAGGCGCCCCTACATTTTGTTTTATATAAAATATAGGGTTTAATATTTGATAATCCCGCTCGCTCGTCACAAAAACGGTTTGTCTTTCCGGACCCTATCCCTAAAGGGGCACATCGGTGACAATGAAAATATCGCGAAGATATTGGATGTATATTTTTTTGGTTTTCGATTGAAGGAGAGGCAGGACGTGTCAGATAAACAAGTTGCCCACATGGTGTTTTTTACTTTAAAAGAATCGACTAATGAAACGGTGCAAGCGTTGATTGAGGCTTGCAATCTTTATTTGACGGATCATGACGGAGTCGTTTATTACAGCGTCGGTGCACGTGGCGCTGAGTTTAACCGTCCGGTGAATAATCAGACATACGACGTCGGACTGCACGTCGTGTTTACGGATAAGGCGGCGCACGATACCTATCAAACCGCGCCGCGACATCTCACATTTATCGCGGAGAATAAAGATAGCTGGGAAGCGGTGGATATTTTTGATAGCTACGTCTGAGCACGTAGCCACCCGCCTCGCATGCACTAGCGATTCCAATAACGGCGGTCGAGTAGGCGATAGTTGACGGCTTCGTGGATATGGTGTGTGTCGATTTTCTCGGCGTCGTCGATATCAGCGATGGTTTGGGAAACCCGCAAGATTTTGTCGTGAGTCCGCGCGGAGAATCCAAGTTCATTAATGCTCTGGCCGAGTGTTGCTCGAGCGTCGGTCGTTAGATGACACAATTGACGGATTTGTGGTCCCGGCAATTGCGAATTACATCGAAACACTAGATTCTCGAATCGCGCCGCCTGTTTTTTTCTTGCGCGCTTCACGTCCGAGACCATTTGACGACTGCTCGTGCCATCGGCAGTTGCCGATAATTCTTTGAATGGCACGGCGGGAATTTCGATTTGGATATCAATCCGATCCAGCATCGGCCCGCTAATCTTGGCGAGATACCGCTCGACCAGAGGCAAAAAACATTGGCAACTTCGATGCGGGTCGTTGCGGAACCCGCAGGGACAGGGGTTCATGGCAGCCACTAGCATAAAGTTAGCAGGAAATGTGGCTGAGCCTTTGGCTCGCGATATCGTGACCTGCTGGTCTTCCATGGGCTGTCGCAGGACTTCAATTGTTTGTCGCGAAAACTCGGGCAATTCGTCGAGAAACAACACACCGTTGTGGGACATCGATATTTCCCCAGGCAACGGTACGCTGCCACCTCCCACAAGACCAGCTTGGCTGATCGTATGGTGCGGTGAACGAAACGGTCGCTGCGTTAGCAGTGGGGTCTCTTCCGGTAGACGTCCGAGAACACTGTATATCTGACTTGCTTCGATCGACTCTGTGGTTGTCAGTGGCGGCAAAATTGTCGGCAATCGTTTTGCCAGCATTGTTTTGCCGGCGCCTGGCGAACCGATCATCAGGATGTTGTGTGCGCCGGCAGCAGCGATTACCAAAGCCCTTTTTGCCATTTCTTGACCACGAACGTCGGCGTAGTCGAGCAGATAATCATTGGCTTGTAGCATGGAGTTGGCTAATGTTTCGAGTGGCGGGATTTCTAGTTTCCCATCCAAGAAGGCAACCGTTTCCTGTAAGGTATCGACCGGGATAACATCAATTTCTGCGACTACAGATGCTTCTGTCCCGTTTGCCGAGGGGACAATAATCCCGCGCAGAGTCTTAGACTTTGCTGTTGCAATCGCCATCGACAACACACCTCGGACTGGCCGCATTTCTCCGGCGAGTGAGAGTTCACCGACGATGGCGTATTCTTGGAGTCGATCATGGATGAGTGAGTCGGTGCTGGCGAGCATGCCAATCGCGATTGGCAGATCAAATGAGGCAGCGTGTTTGGGGAGTTCTGCG
>JABHUV010000003.1 GCA_018658605.1 Planctomycetaceae bacterium
CCGCAGCAGCTGCGAGCGGACCTAATACTTGGGTTGTTGGCTCAACAAACGCTGATACGGCAAGTAACTTGGCAGCAGCGATTAACGGTCACCTCGAATTTAGCGCTTCGGCAGTCGGCGATGTTGTAACGATCACGCAGGGAAGCACGGGGCCGGCAGGAAACACCACCGTGACGTTAACAGATGCCGGAATTGTTGGAATGACCTCGACAAGTTTCGTTGGTGGCGTGAACAAGACCGTAGCAGCCACGACCCTACCCGGAACCGACATTGTGACCATCACTCGCGCCAACACTAATCCTGTTAGTGACAACAGTGCCACTGGGTTTAGTGTCGGCGCAGCGGCAGGCGTATTGGCAAATGATATTGATGTTGATATCAGTGACATTTTAACCGTGACTAAACTGGGTGCTGACAACTTGGTCGACGGTACTTTTACGACGGTCACAACTGAGGGTGCGTCGTTGACGCTCAATGATGATGGATCCTTTACGTATGACCCCACAACTGCCACTGACCTTATAGCATTGGATGCAGGCGATTCGCTCCTCGATAGCGTCCAATATACGATGACCGATTCACATGGTCCGACGTCGACAGCAACATTGACATTTAACGTGAACGGTGTGAATGATGCCCCGATTGCAGTTGATGATTCATACGTCATTGGTCAAGACCAGGTGTTGAATGTGGCTCCGCTTGGACTGATGGATAATGATTCCGATCCGGAAGGGCATACTTTCGAAGTTTCTGAATTTGATGGGACTGGTAGCCTAAGTGGGATCACTGCCCTTGGTGCCACGGTTGTGCTCGACGCAGATGGTTCATTTAGCTATGACCCGTCGACGTCGACAGCCTTGCAAGCATTGACGAGAGACGCTACACAAAATGATACATTTATCTATAAAATTACAGATGGTGACGATGCGACACTTACGGCGACAGCGATCGTCACGGTGACTGTTGCTGGAACGAATAAAGCACCCATTGCGGGTTCGGATTCGTTTGCTACAACTGAAGATACAGCGTTGCCAGCACTCGCCGCTCGGAATCTGTTGGTTAATGATTCCGATCCCGAAGGTGACTCGTTTACGGTTACCGGTGTTAATGGCAGTACGAATATGACGGGCACCAGCAGTATGGGTGCCGTCATCGAAGTGTTTACCGATGGAACGTTTAGCTACGATCCAACCGCAATTGCTGTGACCGTTACGGCGGCTAACGAAGGTGAAATCCTGAGCATTGGCACAACAAAGTTCGAAATTGATACTGCTGGTGATGGTGTAACAACGGGTAACGTTGCAGTTGTCGTGAACGCGAGTGACGCACCAGACATAATTGCGACCGCAATCGCAGCTGCCATTAATGATCCGGCCAACACGATAACAGGTGTGACTGCCACAGCAGTAGGCGAGGTCGTGACAATCACTGGCGCCAATACTAATCTTGTTAATAACAACGGTGCCACTGGGTTTAGTTTCGTTAATCTCGCTCAGGGACTTTCAGATGGTGAAGTTGAAAACGATACATTTACCTATGTTGTGGAAGACGACTTGGGTGCTGTTTCAAGCGGTCTGGTAACGATCACACTGACCGGAATCAACGACGCACCTGTGGCCTTGGACGATACGTTAAATGTCGAACCATTTACATTTTTACCCAAGGCTCCGCGTAACACGCCGATATCCATCCCCATCCTACTAAACGATTTTGACGTTGATGGCACGATCAATAACGTTCAAATCTTAACAAGTCCTGACCCGGCGAAGGCAACAATTAGTTTGCAAGCGGATCCTAATTTAGCGGATTTTGGTGTGGTTACCTTTACCCCAGCCACTGATTTTGATGGTAATGTCACATTCACGTATAGGATCCAAGATGACTTGGGTGTTTGGTCGGCTCCGGCGACTGTTTCAGTAGAAGTCAACGACGCACCTGTAGCGTTCGATGACGGATCGTCAGTTTCACCAATCGTAGTTTATTGGGATGTTGGCAATCACTCGACGGCTATCGACGTTTTGGAGAATGATACGGATGTCGATGGGACATTAAACCCGGCTTCGGTAAACGTGAGTGTTAACCCGTTACATGGCACTATCGATGGCATAGAGTCCGATGGCTCGATTAAGTATACACCGGGTCCGGATCCATCTACAGGGTTGCCTTATGAAGGGCTGGACAGCTTCGAGTATACTGTCAAAGATGATGACGGTGCGATTTCAGAACCGGCAACCGTGACGGTCAACGTCGTCGAAGATCCTTTTCCATGGCGTAACCCAAGCAATGGTCTGGATGTTAATGACGATGATTTCGTTTCATCAATCGACGCCTTGTTGATCATCACCGAGCTTAATTTAAATGGTGCTCATGACTTACAACCGCCCACCACTGGTAATGGACCGCCACCATATTTTGATGTTGACGAAAGCAATAGTGTTGAAGGAATCGATGCACTCATAGTGATCAACCACCTTAACGCGGTTGCTAATGGTGAAGCCGCCGAAGGCGAATTTTCGATCTCTGTGGACATGACGCAATCGGTTGCTAATGAATCAGTTGTTGGTGACTCACTAGTTGGCCCAGCGGTTGAAGTCGCTGAAAGTAAAGTCGTCGATAACGGTTTCACGGACATGCGAAATATGCGTAGCAACGGTTTAAGCACGGTTCGTGGTGAAGTGCTCGAAGACTTGCTAGGTGAAATCGCCGAAGACCTTATGGCCGCTCGGGAAGATGATCTGCTAGTCGACATCGCCTTAGAGGATTTCTTCGGGTAAAGCCGTAGGTGAGTCGAGGCTTTGGCAGATTCGTAGCTATCATCCAAACTTGGTTGGTTGCGGCTGTCGGCCTACGTGCGATGGCGGCCAGACTATGGCTCTCCGCCGCTGGCGTCAACTCCCTTGACCACAGCCCGCATTTTTTGCAATTCCCCGCGCAAAACGCTATTCTATAAACATAGAATATGTGCTCAAAAAAGCACCCCCATCGATGGTGCATGCGGTCTCCGGAGTGGCAGGCAGAATTTCATCGTGCCGCGAAGTAGTATTGTTAATAATCAGGATCCGTGTAAGGTGCCCAACGGGCACCATTTGTTTTAATCTTTCGGGCAAACACCAATCATGCAAAAAGAACAAATTGACGATTTATTGAAGCGCACCTTAGATGATTTTAGAGTGTCGCGTGGTGAAAAACGGATTCTCGAGGGTATGGTTCAAGAACATGGTGATTCTGAGCAACAGTTGGGGTTCTTGCGGCATCGAGCGTTTGCTGTAGCCCGTGAGTCGATCGTGGGGCCTGAGGGCATTTCGGCGATGGAATGGCTTGAAGCAGTAATTAAAGTGTTTCAACCACGGGAAGAACCGGAGCTTAATAGTTCGCAAGTCTATTTTAGTCCAGGTGATGATTGCCCTCAGATTATCGTTAATCAGCTTGAGCGGGCTAGTAAAAGCATCGATATTTGTGTGTTTACGATTACCGATAACCGTATCGCCGATGGTATTCGCGATGCGTTCGTTCGTGGTATCGCGGTGAGAGTTATCTCGGACAACGATAAATCGCTGGATCCGGGCTCGGATATTCAACGACTCAAGGGTTTGGGTGTTCCGGTACGAATTGATCAGACGCAACATCACATGCATCACAAATATGCGGTGTTTGATCAAAAAACGACGCTGACGGGGAGCTATAACTGGACTCGCAGTGCGGATAAGCACAATGATGAAAATTTTCTGATCACCAGCGAAGCAACCATTAATCGGGCTTATTCAGGCCATTTCGATCGGTTATGGAACGCGCTAGGTTAACTCCGAGATAGTGATTACTCGGGAATTGATTCAATAATTCAATTCGCCCAGCGAATAGTAAGTAGTTCCAAAGAAAGACATATGGAGCGGCGTTTATTGGTAATGCGTGCGCAACCGTTAAAGTCGGTACAACCACCAAATCTTTGCTGTTTTGTCTATGTTTATTAGTCGGAAAAGTAAAAGAAACACATTACACAAATTATATGTAAGCATACTTATCAGAGGCCTTCGTTGTGCACAATCACATGAAGGCTGTGTTTGTCCTCAGGACTATGAAGAACAATGAATAGTTTTAGCGAAATCCAAGAGTACCTATTTACGGGTGAAATGACATTCGCCTCCGGTGCTGTGATGTTTGTGGTTGCCTATTGGGTGATCTCGATTTTGACAGGCTTAGGTTTAGATGCGTTGGATTTCGACTTGGATTTTGATACCGATACGGACGTTGGCGGTTTTGATGGATTCTTAGGGATCGGTTTAGTACCACTGCGTTGGTTAAATTTGGGTTCTATTCCATTTATGGTGTGGGTTACATTTTTATCTGTATCCTTCCTAACCGCTTCCGTTGCGGTTGACCAATGGAAAGAACTTAGTGTAGAAGCGAGTACTGGAGACATCACAATTCGAGTGTTGTTGAACTTAGTTGCCGGACTAGCGATTACAAAAATCATTACACAACCGATGCGAAACTGGTTTAAAGAAGACTTCTTTGAACCGAGTGAAATAGTCGGTGCAAGTGGAACGACACGCATTACAACCGGTCCCATTCGTGGCAAGGTGTTCATTGAACGCCGAGCTGGGGACTTGTTTAGTGAAGCCAGGACGGCTGGAGAGAGCATCCCGAATGGAACGCGGGTTACTGTTGTCGGTTATGACAGCGATCAAAAAATGTATATTGTTGCCGAATCGCTATCGATGGGCGAGGACGTAGCGACAACCAATAAGGGGTCAGATGATGTTTAACGAAATTCTAGGTGCTAGTGCACCCGAAGGTTTAATTTGGACGGTTGGTATTAGCGGCGGGGTTCTGTTCTTGCTGTTAATTCTGGCAATTGCATTGAATAAATTCTATCGCAAGGTCAGTCCTGATTTAGCGATTATCCGAACAGGTGTAGGTGGCGTCAAAGTTGCGTCGGGAGGCGGGATGTTTATCATTCCTCTAGCACACCAAGCGGAGATTATGGATTTGTCCGTTAAACGTATCGAAATTAAGCGTCATGGAAAAGAAGGCTTGATTTGTATGGATAATATCCGTGCTGATATCGAAGTTGCTTTCTATTTGCGTATTTCAGAAAACAACATTGAAAATGTTGCCAAAAAACTTGGTGCTGTTCGCGCTTCTGACACTGCGGCTTTGGTGGAATTATTCGACGCTCAATTTTCTGAAGCTTTAAAGACCATTGGTAAGCGATTTGATTTTGTTGACCTCTATACAGATCGCGACCGTTTCAAGATAGAAATTACAGAACTTCTAGGTGACCCAGAAGACCTGCAAGGCTACGAACTTGTAAGTACAGCCATCGACTATCTAGAACAAACTCCGCTGGAGCTAATGAATTCTAATAATATTCTTGATGCGGAAGGTATTAAGAAGATTACGGACCTCACTGCTCGCGAAGCAGTCCAGTCAAATGACATCAACCGTGAAAAAGAAAAAGCGATCGTTAAGCAAGACGTCGAAGCTCGTGAAGCTATCTTGGCCTTAGAGCGTCAGCAGGTCGAAGCGGAACAACGTCAACAGCGCGAAATCGAGGAAGTCACGGCTCGTGAGCAAGCTCAGGGTGCTGTGGTTCGTGAGGAAGAACGTTTGCGTGCTGAAGCTCGACGAATTACAACCGAAGAAGAGCTCCAAGTTGCTGAAGAGAACAAAGATCGCCAGATTATCGTTGCTCGCAAGAACAAAGAGCGAACCGAAGCGGTTGAAACAGAACGTGTAGAACGAGACCGCGGTTTAGAAGCAACGGATCGTGAACGCGTAGTTGCTTTAGCAGATATCGATAAGGACAAAGCGATTGAAGTTGAAAAACGTGCAATCCAAGAAGTGATTCGCGAACGTGTCATCGTTGAACGTGGAGTGGTTGAAGAAACCGAGCGTATCAAGGATACCGAACAATTTGCTACAGTCGATCGTTTGAAACGTGTTACTGTGACCAAAGCGGATATGGAAGCAGAAGAAGCATTGGTCAAAGAAGTGAAAGCTGCGGATGCGCAGAAGCAAGCAGCCGAACGTAACGCTGAACAAATCGTCATTGAAGCGGAAGCGGAACGACAACGAGCCGAAAAGGAAACGCAGGCTACCAAAATGTTAGCCGAAGCCAAAACGGCTGACCAGGCAGCGAGTGGCTTGGCAGAAGCTCAAGTTCAAGAAGCCAAAGCAGTATCTAAAGAGAAAGATGGCTACGCTGAAGCAGCGGTGCTACAGCGAACTGCTGAAGCCGAAGCTCTCGGATTGGTCGCCATGGCAGATGGTATCGAGAAAGAAGGAACGGCCGAAGCTGAAGTGATGAAGCTTAAGTACAGTTCTGAGGCTCAAGGTATCGAAGAAAAAGCGAACGCCATGAAACTGTTTGATGATGTTGGTAAAGATCACGAAGAATTCAAAATCCGTCTGAATAAAGACAAAGATATTGAAATCGCCGCGATTGACGCTCAGCGTCTGATTGCCGAAGCTCAAGCGGATATCATGGGTGAAGCGCTTAAGAACTCGAAAATTGATATTGTGGGTGGCGAGTCAACATTCTTTGATCAGATTGTTAATGCGGTCAAAGGCGGTAAAGTAATTGACCGCTTTGTTGAAAACAGTGATGTATTACAAGACGTCAAGGATACCTTCTTCAATGGTGACCCCGAGTATTTTCAAGCTCGTATCTTAGGAATGGTCGAACAATTTAACCTCAGTAGTGACGATGTCAAGGATCTGTCGATCGCGGCATTGATTGCCAAGATGATCGGTCTGGCTAAAACGGATTCACTGCGGCATGAATTGCAAGGATTGTTAGGGATGGCTAAAAGCAAAGGTATCTCGGATACCGTAGCTGGCGATGTACTAACGGTTGAATCTAGCGGCAATGCCAAAAGCTAACGTAGCTTGATGCTACGCTTTGCTAGACGTGCTAGCAGGTCTCGCGACGACCCTTTCCAAGGGAAAGTTTCGAGACCTGTTGGACACGCAAGCCGATGCTTCAGGAAAGGTTAAGAACTCGTATCATGGCTTCAGAAGAACAGCAACCCGATGCTGATAATGGCGGCTCGCCAGAACCAGAAAATTCGCAGCTTGAAAGCGGCACGTATGAAATCATACGCAACCGTCTGAAAGGTTACGCGCAGGATCTGCGGGAGCGACTGCAACAATTAGGCCAAATCCGCAAGGACGTATTTGGTTCGATTGAAACGGTCTTGCTAGGATCGGAACGTGTTACGACGGAACACAACTGCGTCCCGCGGGACATGATCGCGATTGGTGACCAGATAATCTTTGGTTACAACATCCATTTTGGTTTGAAAAAGACGACACATATCGATGATGTGTTTTCCGTATACCGATTTGAGGAGCACTCATTTCATAGCATCAAATCAGATTTGATTTCCGATCAGGATTTCCAGCGCGATTTTCAGGAAATCTATAAATACTATAAGGATGCGGAGTTTGCCAAGTTCTTTGTCATCGGTCCGAATCTCTTTATGACTTTCAAGGTTGGTAAAGGGGACAATGACGTAAAGAGTTTGAAGTGGAAAATTACGGGGGACAAGTTAGTTTATGTTGATAACCGTAGTGACCATGAAGTCCATTTTCCTGCACAGCATGAATTCGATTGGAAGCGTCCACCACGTGAATCTTTCCAGGAAGGTCGACATCCCCATATTAGTATTGATGATCGCGTGTTTGTGGAAACAGTGGGTGGTGATCTTACAATCAAGATTGAAAACAACACTTTAGTCGGTGAAGGAATCTACGCGGAATCGGTAGAAAATGTTGACCAGACTCTAGATGATGCAGAAGTGCTATACGCCATCGTGGGCACAATTATTTTGCTTAAGATTCGGCCGTACCAAGAAAATGCATTTCGTTATTTTATTTATAACGAGAAAATTCAAC
>JABHUV010000002.1 GCA_018658605.1 Planctomycetaceae bacterium
AGGCTCCGGTTGCGTATCCTGCTGCTTTAAAGGTATCGGCGATCGTTACTTCGTCCAGATCAAGTCGTTCCCCGCCGGCGCTCGTGCTGAAGACTCCACCACGCGGATGGTAGCGGCCTGTCAAAAACTCAGCACGAGTTGGTGAACAGACTGGGCATACGAAAAACCGATCAAACTGAGCACCCGTTGCTGCCAGCGCATCTATGTTCGGTGTCTCTAAGTTCTTATTCCCGTTGAGACTTAAATCCCCCCAACCTTGATCGTCGGTCAGAACAATCAAAATGTTTGGTCGATCCAACCTAGTCATTGTGGCAACCGACTCAGCTCCCTGCGTTGGGTGTACAAACCCTATCAAACAAGCAACAAATAATAGATAATGGATGTGTCGGCACATGCAATTCACTTTTTAATTGTGTAGATGTATTTGTTTTTTTGGGGAGACACAGATCATGAGATTGACCTTACGACGGCTGCTTGTTAGCGCTACATTACTTACTTTATTGCTCGATAGCTGCATGAGTCATGCCCTCGTTGCCAGTGACAACAATGATAGCAAAGATACACCTGACCAACCAGAAGACCGGCGCGTTGGTAAGTTCTTCAAAGATATCGTTAAGACGATTAGCCCAGTGAATCTCCTTGAAGAAGATTTTGACAAAGACGCCTCGCGCTGGCAACCAACGGATGGCGAGGCTTGGAAAGTCGTCAAGGAAAACGGTCGTTCCTTTTACTCGATGTTTAAAGACAGCCAATACAAACCAGCAGTACGTTCACCAGTTAACTTCGCACTACTCAAAGAAATTTCTGTCACTGGTTTTCAACTCGATGTACAAATGCGTTCAACACAAGAAGTCTATGGTCATCAAGATCTATGTCTGTTCTTTGGCTATCAAGATCCGTCGCATTTTTACTATGTCCACCTAGGCCGCGAAGCAGACGACCATGCTAACTCAATCTTTCTCGTAAACGGTAAACCTCGCGTTAGTATCGCCAATAAACGCACCGACGGTACAGACTGGAGCAAGAATTGGCACCACGTGCGAATTAAGCGAGACGTTAGGCTTGGCACAATCAAGGTGTACTTTGATGACATGAAAAAACCGATCATGTCTACTAAGGACAAAACCTTTGTCTTTGGCCAAATTGGAATCGGCAGCTTTGACGACACCGGCGATTTTGATCAAATCCGCTTGATTGGCACCAAGTACTAATACTATGGACATGCCCGCAGGCTGCCCCTGCAGTCGGTTATTTCTCGATTACACGTTTCGGAATCGCCGTCGTGGTAAATTAATTGAAATCCAATTTTCACTTCCATGGAATATCGCGGTCAAAAATTGGTCCATATTCCGAGTACCCATATTTGTGAAATGCCTTTGTTTTCCAATCGTCGACTGCTTCTGCATAAATTTTACGCATTTGATTCAATACTGGGATATCTGCCTCTCTCAGCGGTAATTCTGCAATATTTACCAACTCCAATGGGTCACTTGGGATATCGTAAATCTCCTCAGTCGGTTTGAAATCATCTTTTTCCCAAGGCCAATAAATATATTTATGTTGTTTTGTCATAACTGCAAAACTATGACACGCTGCTGGCCCCCAGACATTGATGAGTTGCAACGACTCATGGATTGATTTTTGGGGTTGGTCATATAAAGGTAGCAAACTGCGACCATCCAGTTTCCGCGGGATCCGTACTCCAGCCAAATCCAAAATTGTCGGAGCAAAATCGATACTCGCTGTTAATTCTTGACAACGAATACTCTTGCCCGAATTGACGTGCCGGGGATCAAAAATAATCAATGGTACGCGCGACCCTTCTTCGTAGGGTAACACTTTCGAACCATAACCATGCGACCCACAAAAATAACCGTTGTCCGAAGTAAAAATAATGACCGTGTTATCTGCCACTGCAGCACGTTGCACTGCTTTCATTATCATTCCCACCGCAACATCGACACCATGTACTAACTGGTGATACTTCGCCATGACTTCGTCATATTGGTCTCGGTAACCCCAACTATCAAACCGTTCGTATTGTCGACCTTGACGACTTTGCGTTGAGAAATGCTGTCCAAACTCACGTCCGTAATTCGCAGGTTTCAAAAAGGTTGCCCCTTGGTATACACCATCAAACATGGGGTCAGGTTGAACTGGTCGATGAGGAGCTTTAAAACTGATGGACAAACAAAATGGTTTATCTCCTGTGGCCGCGGCCCTAATGAAATCCGCTCCAAACGCACCATAGGCTCTGCTCGCATGTGGATACGCCTTGGCATATTTCGTCATACTTGGATTCTTCTCTGTCTTAAAATCTGTCTGCCCGGGACCACCACCCCAAACATCAAAATCATCACTGGGTAAAACCGTCGTCGGCTCACCTTCCATTTCCACTTCAAAACCAAACTTGCCTGCAAAAGCGGTCACGTATCCAGCTCGCCGTAATAAATTTGGATAGGATTGCTGCCAAAATTCTTCGGCTAGCGGGCCGCGATCAAAATTACAACCATGTCGGTA
>JABHUV010000001.1 GCA_018658605.1 Planctomycetaceae bacterium
AACTTTAGAGCGAGCGGGTTTTGTACAGGCCCGCGTTGGATGAGGTATCGATAGTGCTTTGAGGTGGCATCACGTATGGGATGAAAATTTTCAGCTGCCACTTCCAGATTCCGTAAAAACATGTCGAACGGAGTTTGGGCATTGATCGCTCGGCACAATATTTCTTCCGCTAAATCGCTTTCAGTTCGAAAGGAGATGACTTGTCCATGAGCGTGGACCCCCGAGTCCGTTCTGCCGCTGGAAAGCACGCGAATTTTCTCGCCCGTAATTTTCAGTAACGCTTGCTCCAGCTTCCCTTGAATTGTTGGTTGTTCCACTTGAAGTTGCCAGCCGGCATACTTCGAACCGTCGTAAGCTAAAATACCCTTGAAGTTTCTCATAGGACGTCATCAAAAGAATGTACGCAGTGGAAATAGGTATAAGTAGTCCTGAGCGGTAGCCCACGTCGAACGAGTATTTGATCGAGTTTTAGGCATTTGCGGATCGAACCAGCAACTCTGCAATCTGAACCGCATTGGTGGCTGCACCTTTTCGGAGGTTATCGCTAACGCACCAGAAGGCAATTCCATTGGGACTCGATATGTCTTCACGAATACGTCCGACAAAGACGTCGTCGTGGTTTGAGTTGGTAAGTGGCATCGGGTATTGGTACTGATCTAAATTATCGATAACGGTGATGCCGTCCTGGGCTTCGAATAATTCACGAGCTTCCGCAGCAGTTAATTTCTTTTCGGTTTCTACCAAAATGCTTTCGCTGTGACAGTTAGTGACTGGTACTCTGACCGCTGTTGGACAAACAGTAATCGATTCATCCTGGAATATCTTTTGAGTCTCCCAAACCATTTTCATCTCTTCGGATGTATAACCCCTATATTTTTCCGAACCGATTTGAGGGATCAGGTTGAAAGCGATTGGGTGCGAAAAAGTTTGCGGTTCAAACGGTGTTCCAGAAATTGCCGCCCGAGTCCCCTGCTCTAGTTCTCGCTGCCCGGCAGCGCCAGCGCCACTTGTGGCCTGATAAGTACTGACGATGACTCGTTTAATACGTGCGGCAGCGTGTAGAGGCTGCATGGCAACGACCATCTGCGTGGTAGAACAATTGGGACTGGCGATAACGCCGTTGTGGTCTGTAATCGCTTCCGGATTTACTTCCGGTACGATTAACGGCACATCGTCATGCATGCGGTGATATCCGCTTTCGTCTACTACGATTGCGCCAGCTTGCTTGGCCCAAGGAACTAATTCAGCGGCTACGTCGTCAGGCGTACTTGCGATGATGAGGTCCATTCCATCGAATGCTGTGGGGCCGAGTTCGACAACCGTGTGGTCAGTGCCATTAAAGGAGATGGTCGTGCCGGCAGATCGGGATGATGCAATAAAGCGAATGTTTTCAAAGGGAAAATTACGTTCTTCTAGTAATTGACGAACAATGGTTCCAACAGCTCCGGTAGCGCCCACGAGGGCAATATTTTCAAACACTACAACAAATCCTCAGTATTACTTGATCAATTCACCAAACAAATTAAAAGCTCTTCAAGCAATTGGTGCATTACTTGAAGAGCTTTTAAGTATGTTCGAGCATAGCCGTTTGGGCAACGGCTAATGCGATGCTATTTTTTTACGAGTTGAGATGGTGCTGCTAATAAGAGGTTGAGGGCACTTGCGTTGCCGGGCATTATTTGAATGGACTTGCGTTGGCGTTGAATTCCGGTTGCAGTGTTCCAAACGATTTCAATGTCGTACTGATAGGTTTTAGCAGGATCAAGGTTGCTTGAGACGTACTTTCGACGAGTCCCCGTTGTGCTGGTGCGAAAGCCATTGATGGTGACTTGAGCATCGCGTGGGACTTGCAGGTGTAGCATGGTGGACGTTGGATTTACTTTGGCTTCTGGTTGTGGAATTTCAAAATCACCGCCTCCATTATCATTACCAGGTTGTTCTAGTTTTGGCTCGTCGGCATTTTCTGGTGCTGCGGGTCCGTCGTCGACAGGCGGAGCAACGGGAGTTGGTGCAGCGGGTTGAATGGGTACGAGTCTAGATTCACCGCTTGTTTTGGGTTGGTCAATGTATTTTTGGGGCGCGGATTTTGCCGTCGATTTGGTGACTGTGGACTTAGCCTCGGATACGCTAACCGGTGAGTGGTAGTAAACGCGTGAATAGATTCGAGGGGCTAGCAAGGGGCCAAACAATGGTGCCCGATAATATCGATAGTTTGCGTGGTAATGCAAAGCTAGCCGTGTTCCGTAAATGGTATTACGCAGAATTGGGCGATGATAAATGACGGTAGGTCCACAGCAGACAACGACACGTGGACAGCAAGGGTCAATAATGACATTTCCCGCGTTCGCGTGAGATGTTGCAAAGAGTATTACAAGGACGATGGTGGCGAAAATAGATTGTCGCATGAGTGAATGCTCCGTAATACTGGATTGGGCAATTTGTCCGAATCTGTTAAAGTGATTAATACTTTGCCTATTTTAACACAGTGGCGCAGTAGAAGCAATGGAATTGGATTATGGAAACCACGGCTGAGCGGGGAGTGCTATGCCGCGACACAAGTTACCAAGGTTGGTAATCGTAAGATCGGTCGATTAATATCGTGCTACGTCACCGGCGTCGTGGTCTGGGTAAATAACCTTAAGGGCAGCGGTTGCTTGTGAGGTGAGGAATTTAAGATCACTTTCCACAGCGATAAATTGCATCCCCTGTTCTGCCCGTTGCACAGCACTCACGGGGTCCATTGCGTGGATACCAGTGGGACAGCCGGTTTTTTTCCCGATTTGGATGACTTCTTGGATGGCTGCTTCGTGAGCTTCGGGAGTCGGAAAAGTACCGTCGTCTTCCCGCATTTGAAAACGCAGGTCATTGGGACCAATGAAAATCGCATCGCACCCTGGCAGACTGTAGATTTCTTCCGCGTTCGCGATTCCTTCTGGGCTTTCTGTTTGAAGTACGACAAGGATTTCGTCATTTCCTTGCATGCGGTAATCTCCAACTTCAGCAGAGAAATTCATGGCACCACTGCCACCACCGACACTGCGATTTCCAGTGGGCGGAAACTTTGCCGCGGCGATGGCGGTTTTTGCTTGTTCCACCGTATCGACCATAGGGACGACGATCCCCCAAGCACCAGCATCGAGCACTCGTTTAACATAATGATGGCTACCTTCTGGGACTCGAGCCAACGGGACTCCACCCGCATCAGCAATCGCGCCGAAAATGGATTCTGCTTGCGACCAATCAAAAGCCATGTGTTCGATGTCAAGTGTTAACCAGTCAAAGCCTAAACGAGCGATAACTCGAGTAGCGTGTAGGTTACCTAAGGTGAGCCATGTCCCAAAAGAAGGTTGACCGTTGCGTAGTTTTTTCTTTACTGGGTTGGTTTTCATCGCTTGTCCTTTTTTCCTATCCGCACAAAGCAGTCATGTTATGTATACTACATAGTCTTTCAGACAATACTCATGTTCTCAAGTCCCTGACGGCTAATTTCTGTCAGTCGCTGGTGGAATTGGAAAATAAGAGTTGGCTCGGAGAGTCAAGTGCATACTAGATTTTGGTTTGCAGCATGTGATGGATATATGGAGGCAAGCAGTCGATGATCATGACCTCGAATATTTCAAAGACGCAGATCAATGTTCTGGTGAAACAAACTAAGTTTTCATACTTAGGGGCTCGATGGCGGAGTTGTCTGTTGCTTGTCGCATTGCAAGTTTGTGTTGCGACCGCGAATGCACAGAGTCGTGATCCCTATGTTGTGCCGCGTCGGAAAATGGTGCAGCAGGCGGTCGTCGGTTCAGGGATTACCAATGAACGTGTGATCGCTGCTATGGCTGCAACTCCGCGACATGAATTTGTACCGGTTAATTTGCGGAACAAAGCGTACTTAGACATGTCGCTGCCAATAGGCGACCAACAGACGATTTCGGCACCATTTATCGTTTCGTTTATGACTGAAGTACTGGATCCACAATCGACGGATAAGGTTCTCGAAATCGGAACTGGCAGCGGTTACCAAGCGGCG
>JABHUV010000107.1 GCA_018658605.1 Planctomycetaceae bacterium
CAACAGTTCAAAATACCTGCTGGAACGCACAAATGGCCTGTCAGTTCAGTGGAACAGAACATCTCGTGTTGAATATCGAAACGGGAGACATCCAACAACGGCAGTCTATAACGAAACAAGTCGCCGTATGTGCCCACACCCCCACCGGCTACACTCGTAAGGTCAATCAAGACCTTAATGATTACATCGGTAACTATAAAAAACCGATCACCTATCAGACAAATATATTGATTGGTGACTACCACTATTTTATGTCTCATCACGCCAAGATGATTGGCCGAGTCCATGTTGGATCCGGCGCCGTTGAGTATTTACAGGTACCCGCTCAGGTCGTGAGGCTTCCGGGTCAAGAGGATGTGCTCCGCTGGGACACTACACTGCCCAATGATCTGCGAAATGCAGAGGGCTTTCTGGTCACTCAGGATAAACGCAATGCGGGATCGGGTTGGGGGCACGTGTCCGCTCCGCCTCCGATAGTCGTTGGTAAGAATATCTATTTTCCAACTATGGTCGGTGTGGTTTACGTCCTTCGCTGGGACGCCAAAATACTCGATCAGCGAGCACTGTTGTCTATTAGTGATCTGGGGCAGGCAGGAGAAACATGGTCCCTCTCCGGACTCTCCTATGCCAATGGCCGCCTCTATGCGCGCACGCTCAAAGAACTGATCTGTATCGCGATCACACCGTAATTACCGCCGCCAACCCACAGGCTGAGCCCACGCCTGTTGTAGTTGCCCCGGATAAGTTGGCAATGCGTGTTTTTTATCCGAGGTAATAACTGCCCGAACATACAATTCTTTGCCAGATAAAGTATAGCTGGCATGGTTCCCCTTGACCGTTGCTAGCACTTTGCCCACATCATCCGAATAGATCCGCGTGGCACGTTGTATCGCTCCGCCTACATCTGGTCGAGCCGTCGAGCCTAAGTCAGCATTGGTGAGCGTACCTATAAACTCAGTGGTATAGGTCACACCATCTTCTTCTTGAATATCAATCACATACTCTTGAGTCCTCGCTGAATATTTCACATCTGTCAACAAGACTCCTGACGAAGAATAGAATTCTCCAATTTTCATGGCTGTAATAATAGCCGCCGGTTTGAGGCTCTTACTGCGTACCATTACAAACGATCCTCCTGGAGGACTTGAGCCTCGCCCGTGGTAATTATGAGCGTCATCAACTCCCACACCAAACAATGGCGGGCTTTGCAATTTTGCTAACCTGAGTGTATTAGCGATGTCCCAAAACTCATCTAGTGAAGGGTGGAATTCGTCGCCTAACTGGTTGCAATCGGAACTCGTATTACAAATTTCAAAGAAATCTTGTTGAATAACCGAGGCAAGTTCTTCCGCTGTAATAGCATAATGAAAATTTGGATGGTTTAAGTGCAACAGGATTGGTTGCTTGGTCAACCGCGATTGTCTTGCCACGATACGCACATTGCCCTTTAAGGCATCGAGTGCTGTGGCTCCACCGGCAGGCGCGATAACCGACTGGACATTGATGGCGTTCATATGCACGGGTACACCTTCAGCTTTATCTGAGATCTCTTCGCCTTCGATCATCAAGAACTTGGTTGGCACTTCAAACATATCTCGAAAATCGGCCATTTTCTTTAGTCGAATTTCATGTGATTTTTCACCAGGCGTACCGCGTGATTCGACCCATTCTTTCCCAAAGGAAGCAACATATTTTTCGAGTATGTCATTGCCTCCGCGTTCCTTCAATTTCTCAACAGTCATCCATTTCTCACCGCGACTGAGAATATTGTGATCTGACAGCACGAGAAAATCATAGCCATTTTCGACATACCACTTGACAACCCGTTCGGGGAAATCGTTGCCATCGCTCCAAAACGTGTGCGTGTGTGTGTTCCCCTTGTACCACTTCTCACCCCCGTCGACCGAACTACTAACGACCATCAATAAAACAGCAGCCCAACTCCATTTCAACATCATTATCGAAACCTTTTTCAAATTTGCTTTATTAATTTGATTCTGCATTTCCGGTAGTCGTGTCTTTCCGGAAATTCAATTTGGTAACAACTGGCCTAACGGGAACCAGTTGTTTATCAGAAAGTCGATCTACATTTCGAGCGGTTTCCAGCCATCGCTTTTCCATTGCAGCCACACGCTGTGGAAACTTATTAGCGAGATCTCGCATTTCAGTACGATCGGTTGCTAAGTTATACAACTCCCAGCGACCACGTTTGGCCGACACTAACTTCCAATCGCCTTCCCGCCAAGCTCGATCTAATCCAAAATGAAAATATAATTTCTCGTGCGCAATTCGTTGGCTTCCATTAAAAATTGGGACTAATGACTTACCTTGCAACGGGTCCACTTGCCTTCCCGCCACGTTTTTTAAGTAGGTTGCATCCGCGACATCTATAAAGGTTGCCATGAAGTCAATCAAATGACCCGGTTGTTCGGTAATTTCACCCGGCATCGTTTTGATACCTTTTGGCCAATGCGCAATCAGAGGCGATGAAATTCCGCCTTCATGTTGATTCTGTTTATAGAGCCGAAAGGGAGTGTTGCTGGCATTTGCCCAACTCGCGTCATAACACCAGTAAGATTTTGGATCCCACGGTTTTAAATATCGCCCGCGAGTGCGTTCAAAGGGACAACCCCCGTTATCGCTGCAAAATAATATCAAGGTGTTGTCTAAAATGTCTTTGGCCTTTAAGTGCTCAACAATCCGCCCGACATTGCGATCTAACACACTAATCATTGCTGCGTAGACTTCCATCCGATCCGATTCCCATTGTTGCTCCTGAGCGTTTAATGATTTCCAAGCTGGTACATGATCGCTGCGTTGGCTCAGCATGGTCCCTGCGGGAAACAGTCCCTGCTCTAACTGTCGGGCAAATCTGGTTTCCCGCAAATGATCCCAACCATCATCGTATTTACCGAGCTGTTGCTTTACATCAGCCTCGGGTGCTTGCAACGGATAATGCGGAGCATTAAAAGCAGCATACAACAAAAAAGGTTTACCACTAGCGATTCCTTCGTCCATAAAATCGAGCGCAAAATCAGCAATCACATTTGTAGTGTAAAACGGTTTTCCATTGAACTCTTGCGGGACAACCCAACGCTCCCCGTTTAATCGAAACGTATCATCACCGGTGAAAAAATTCGTTGCACCTGATAGATGCCCCCAATACCGTTCAAATCCAAAATCGGTAGGTTGATTATCCAAATGCCATTTACCTACCATCGACGTAAAGTAACCCGCATTTTTCAATACTTCAGCAATCGTAACGCCTCGTTTTAGACTCGTACCACCGGCTTGATCGCAATACAGTCCAGTTAAAAGCGACACCCGTGAACTGTGACATTTTGCTGTATTATAGAACTGGCTAAATCGCAGACCGTGATGAGCCAAATTGTCCAAGGTCGGTGTCTTGATTTCGGAACCATAACAGCCAATATCCGAAAAACCGAGATCATCAGCCATAATCAGCACAATATTAGGACGTTTATCTGCCTGTAAATCCCCTTCAGTGACGGCCATCCCAGTTAGTAACACCAATAGCATTGTGATCAAAACTCGTGGTACTATATTCATCTCGATTTTTCCTTCACTCGTCACGCACAACTAAGATCGAACACTTCAAAGCAATCCAATTTTTCTCTCGTTGTTCAATGTAAACGGTTAGGACGTTACATCTTTATTTCGTTCTTTACCAAGGAATTCTAATTCATATCGAGTCACTCTTAAAGAGACCTGTTTAGAGACCGATAACACCCGACCACTCACGTTGCGAATTTCGAATCCAATTCCTAATCCGAGACCAAAAGAAAAGTTAGAGCCCGGAGTGGCATTTACGAATTGCTTTGTGAATTCGAACGTCTGCGATGTCGGTTGAACTCCATCAACCAATGACGGTTTAATTTGTTGTTCCGCCATAACCTTACGTCCATGGATTTGCTTATCCTGTTTGGTGAATTGAAAGTAGACAAGGTGACAAGTTAATTGATTACCAAACAACTCTGTGAACGACTGAGCATCACCATCAGCAACTAATTCGACCTTAATGCGATAAGTCCCTGGGAATGGACTACGAACTTCTTGGGCAAGAATTGCCGATGTCATCTTTGCGATTTCCTTAGTTGGCTCGCCAAACGAAAACTGGGCATGTTGAAGCAATTCTAGTCTTTGGATTTTTTGGGACTCCGCCAACGATATAACTACACCGCTATCTGCCGGCGTAACAAGTTGCCGCCAACCTTTCGGTCGCGATGGGGTCTGTGCAGGACGGATTCCATCTTCCATTTGAAACTGCGTGTTGCTAATGATTCTCTTTTCATCAAACACTGGCACACGGTTCACATCACCAGTCGATGGGACAAGATTCGGGTTCTCTTTTTGTTCACCCAGTAAACGGAACAAAGGTTCTTCGTGGCTCAAGGATAATTCTCGTCCCACGGGGTCGGTGAATGTCCCACGATGATCTAAGCCGAGTAAATGAAAAATCGTCGACGTCAAGTTGCCCGGTTCGACTCGATCCGTCAGCGGATAAGCACCATCGCGATCCGAACTGCCGTAGATTTGGCCTCCACGAATTCCCGCTCCCGCCAGTGTGCAACAAAACACACTG
>JABHUV010000260.1 GCA_018658605.1 Planctomycetaceae bacterium
AACCGAACGCGATTCAAACTCGATTACACGCTTTCCAATGTAAACACAAAAACTACACAAGTTCAGCTATGGGCGACTGAGGACCGGGGGAAGACCTGGGGGCTATGGGGTATTGATCACGATGGCCAGAGTCCATTAGATGTCGAGATACAACGCGATGGTACAATCGGTTTTATCACGATCATCACCACGCCCGAGGACAATGGCAAGAACCGACCGACTGCCGACACGGTTGCTGATATATGGATAAGAATTGATCGAATGAAACCGCAGTTACGGCTTGGTGATATTGAGCGAACCGTAGAATCCGGTTTCCCGGAAATCTTGATTAAGTGGGAAGCGACGGACGATAATTTCTCAGATCGTCCTATCCGCTTGCAATGTAGTCCGTCGCAACAGGGGCCTTGGCAAGAAATCTCTACAGCCGTACCTAATGCCGGATTCTATCGCTGGCGTCTTGACCCCAACGCCTCAGGCACTTGGTTTATCAAAGTGGACGCGACCGACCAAGCAGGCAACACCGTTTCCGCGATCGTCGCCGAACCCGTCCCGTAGTCATTCGCCTTCATTCGCGTTAATTCGTGGTCTAGCACGAAACTGCGTCAAATCATATCCGTGCGATTCACCGCTTGCCATTTTGGCCAACAATTCCCCTAGTGCGGGGGCAAACTTAAACCCGTGCCCCGATAATCCAGCGGCATAGACAACACGCTCATCTGCCCGAGCCCGATCGATGATAAAATGGGAATCAGAGGTTACCGTATACATACACACGGCATGATCCGTCGCTTGGTCGCTGACCTGAGGCAGGTGTTTTCGTAAAAAACCGGCCACACAACCCTGCTCTTCTGTATCCAATGAACGGTCCAATTCCAGCGGATTGGTTATCTCGATACCACCACTGTGCCGTGCCAGTTTCAATCCACGTTCATCGATACTCGGGAATCCATAGTAACCGCCATTTTCAGATTCAAAGAAAAACACTGGGCACCCAACTCGGTTGGAATACAAATCTGCATCAGCGGCGTACCAGTGCAATGGTTTGTTTAGAATCCGCAGATGTCCGTTCAATTCTGGTAGCAGATCAGCCGCCCAAGCCCCCGCAGTAACCACGACCGAATCCGCCGTAAAGCTGCCCTGATCCGTAATCACTTCCACGCAACTTCCACCCGTTTTAACTTCATCAATGGTGTGTCCGACGAATAACTCCGCACCAGCCCATTGTGCCTTTTCAACATGCGCTGAGATCGCATGCTCGATGAGCAGGAACCCGGCGCGCTGTTCGAAAATTACTTCCATATCATCATCAAATGCAAACTGAGGCCAGCGTTTTCTCGCCTCAACAACGTTCATATGCTCGATAGCTAACCCATGTTGTTCGCTACTGGCTAACACGCCTTGAATCAACTCGCCGCCACTAGGCCCTGCTTGCAAGATTCCTGTTTGGTAATAGAGGTCGCGTCCGTGTTCTGCTTGGAGTTGTTCCCACAGCTCGAACGCTCGTTGCACTAGGGGTACATAGCTAGGGTGTTCGAAGTAACTTTGGCGAATAATTCTAGTTTGACCATGTGAACTGCCCCGATCATGTGCGACGCCAAAGCGATCGATTCCAGCCACACGTTTTCCTTGTTTCGCTAAGTGGTACAGCGCTGCGCTGCCAACTCCCCCGGTACCTAGTACGAGACAATCAAAGTGTTGTGAGTTGCTCATGCGCCAAGTTCCTTAACTGGCCGAGGTCGTTGACTGATCCTGAAAGCTGGTGCGATAGGATGCATCGAGGTAAAGCATCAACTTCTCCAGTGGAAGCCCCGATTTCGAGAATTGATTTTTCATATCGAGGTCAGCTTCAAGTAGCCATTTAAGTAGTTGCCCGCTACGTTGTCGTCGTAGTTGGCGTAGGTGGTCGATTGTTTTTTGTCCTTGGAAGTGGAAGCTATTACCGAGGACTTCCCGAGTGGCTTGTTGTAATGCTTGCAAGATTGGCATGCCATTGCGTTCGAGTTGTTCGGCAATGCGAGTAATGGTTACATAACGCCTGAGCGACCAGGAAACGCCACCAAATATTTTTTGCACAGCTTCACCGTCGGCGCGCAGGTGTTGCAATTCGAGCAGTGCGGCGGCAGCTTTTCCTTCGGCGGCGACGTCGGTCATATGGAAGGTTGACTGAGATTTCCAGCCACCGACATATTCTTGGATTTGTTCA
>JABHUV010000032.1 GCA_018658605.1 Planctomycetaceae bacterium
ATACAAAAAGGACCCCAGCAATCAATGGCTCAGTCGTTTTCCACGCAGTCGCATTGATGCGGAGATCATACGCGATGCGAGTCTACTCAGCGCGGGCATATTGTCTGACAAAATGTTTGGGCCGCCAGTCAGGCCACCCCAACCTGCCGGAATCACCGAAACGGCGTATGGGAGCCCCAAGTGGATAGCTAGCAATGGCGAAGATCGCTACCGCCGCAGCATTTACACCAAAGTAAAACGCACTGCACCGTTCGCGATGGGACTTACATTTGATGCACCGAGTGGCGAGTCTTGTACGGCTCGACGTGATAAATCAAACACGGCTTTACAAGCATTGACGTTACTCAACGATGTAATGTTTATGGAGATCAGTCAATCCACAGCCTTACAATTAACAAATACAAAATCAAAACTCGAGTCGGGGGATAAAGCCATCGCCATCAACGCATTTCGACGAATCCTCACACGGCCACCCACGCCTACCGAACTAGACGACATTGTCTCATTCTTTCACCTCCAGCTTAATGAATTCAAACAAAACCAAGAAGCAATTCAGGCGGTGGTCAGCGAATCCGAAAACCCCACCGCCCAGCAAGCTGCATGGACAATGGTTGTCCGAGCGTTGTTGTCACTTGACGAAACCGTAACTAAAAACTGACCTATGCACAACGATTCACCACGCTACTATCGAACAACTCCAAGCTTTTCACGCCGACACTTCCTAAGGGATTGCTCAGTGGGCACGGGCAAGATTGCATTGGCAAGCCTGTTGGCTAACGAGACGTTGTTGGCGAATCCTAAATCCAATAAACCATCGGGGTTGCCCGGCAATATTGCAACCCATTTCCCGGGTAAAGCAAAAGCCGTGATACATTTATTTATGGCGGGTGCCCCTTCACAGTTAGAGTTATTCACAGAAAAGCCGACGCTAACCAAACTCGAAGGCCAACCACTACCGGCCTCAATCCTTGGCGACCAACGGTACGCTTTTATCCAAGCGGACGCCGGTGTCTTGGGACCACGGTTTAAATTCGGTTACCACGGCGAGAGTAAACAAGAGCTATCCGAAGCCTTACCACACTTAGCAACCGTTGCTGACGACATCAGCATCTTCAATGCCGTTCACACCGATCAGTTTAACCATGCACCAGCACAACTATTCTTGAACACTGGATTCGGCCAACCTGGACGCCCGAGCATCGGCTCATGGGTCAAATATGCATTAGGTGCGGAAACAAGTAATTTACCCGCCTACGTGGTTATGAACACCGGGGGGGGCGTTAGCGGTGGAGCAGGGCTCTATTCCAGTGGATTCTTGCCAACCGTATATACAGGCGTATCATTTCGCAGCAATGGTCCACCGATTCTCAATGTCGAGACCCCATTGGGCATTAGCGACAGTGCGCAGCAAGCCACGTTTGACCTCATCAAACGATTGAACCAACAACAACTGGCCGTGATTCAAGATCCGGAAATTTCCACCCGCATCGCTTCCTATGAAATGGCTGCGAGATTACAGCTCTCAGCGCCACAGCTCATTGACCTTAAGCAGGAAACCCAAAAAACGCTCGATCTCTATGGCTGCGACCCCACACAGCCTTCATTCGCCCGCGCTTGTTTGCTCGCACGTCGCATGGTTCAGCGGGGCGTCCGATTTATCAACATCTTTCACAGCGGTTGGGACGCGCACTCGAATGTCGAAGGAAACACAAAAAATAATGCGGGCAAAACCGATCAAGGCAGTGCTGCTTTGGTAAAAGATCTAAAACGGCTCGGCCTGCTCGACGAAACTCTCGTAATTTGGGGCGGCGAATTTGGACGAACTCCAATGATCGAACAGAATCCCACACTGGGACGTAAAATGGGGCGCGATCATCACCCTCAGGCCTACACGATGTGGATGGCCGGAGGTGGAATCAAACAGGGATTCCATATGGGCATAACGGATGAGTTCGGTTTCCATCCGACCGAAGACGCCGTACACGTGCACGATATCCAAGCCACAATTTTAGCGACGCTCGGTTTAGATCACCAGCGACTCACCTTTCACCACGCCGGTCGCGATTTCAGATTGACCGACGTGCATGGCGATGTCATAAAACAAGCGCTGGCCTAGACCTGGTTAAAGACAAAGACCGATAAATTTCAGTAAAAACAATGAAGGCGAGGGCGCCAAAGAGTGAAGTCACACTCATCGACGCTCCAGATCCCTAATCGTTTTAGCGAGAATCCCTTTCACATAACCGTTATACCGACCGTTTGGTGATCTTCCTCCGTTGGTAGGCATCGCCTTAATCTTTGAGAGCGACGAAGCAAAGAGACCGTCTAGCTTATCGATGGCGTTAATCGCCATGATCGAGACGAACACATCTTGCTGCGGCGTCCACGGCGCCTGCTCGAGCAACGTCTCTACTGCCGTTTGAACTAAAGCGGAATCCTCAGAATACTTGGCCGCCGCATACGCCGCGGCTATCTGCGCGTACGGAGATGCGTCGTTCATTAGCGTTTTGAGTTCATCTACAGAAACCGCAACCGCTGGTGCCCCGCGATTCAAAATCCCCACGGCCGCCCAATAGCGGACAGCCGAATCATCGTCGTCTATATATTTTTTCACATCTGGCAATTCATCGACGTCTTTATGAGTCGCCCAATTTGCTGCCGCCATAATGCGTTCTAACGGATACAACTTATCGTCATGCCCCATTTCATAGGGCGTCGTTCCGGCACTGCGGCTATGAATTTCACCTTCCGGCAAAAACCCGACATCGCGAATTTCCAAGCACCAGTTGTTAAGTGCCTTTCTTAATTCCTTTAACTTATTAGCTAACGGAATGTCCTCAAGGCCTGCATGAGGGACTAGTTCACCATCCGCTCCAACTAGATTATGAACTTCGTCAGGGTCTTCTTGTAGGTCATATAATTCTTCGGTTGGTTTCAACCCCCAAAAGTGTTTTTGCGATTCTCCAAGGAGCCCTTTATCAAAATCCCGTTTCCACGCGGCAGTAGACGGTGTCACAAAGTTGTACGCCACAAATTGTCCGTAGATGAAATGTGGGTTGTAGTTGCGAATGTAATGATAGCGACCGTCGGTAACAGTCCGGATGAAATCATTGCGCTCATCCATCCGACCGCGAAATCCAAACATATATTGCGGGGCGGTTTGTTGATGATTTCCTGCGAACGCATGACCTTGCATGTGCGCCGGTGGCTTCACGCCTGCGATACTCAAAACCGTTGGAGCTAGATCAACAAAGTTCACCATGCGATCACTTTTGCCACCGGTGGTGTATTCAATCGGCGCGAGGTGTTTCCATTTTTCAGGGAAATAAACAATCACGGGAACCGATAATCCTGAATTATAGGTCCACCGCTTTCCGCGTGCCATGCCACTGCCATGGTCGCCAAAATAAAAGACAATCGTACTGTCAGTGAGCCCAGCATCATCTAGTTCTGCAAGATGTTTACCGGCAATCGTATCTGCTCGGGTTACGATGTCGTAATATTGTGCCCAATCTTGGCGAGTTTCCTTATTGTCCGGATGGTAAGCAGGCACACGAACTTTAGCAGGGTCGGTAATCGCTGTATGCGGTCGTACTCGAATCTTGCTCTCGTGACTAACAGTGTTATTAAAGATTGCAAAGAAGGGTTTGCCGTCCGGTCGGTTTCCATAGTGCGCGTTTCTCGAGGACACGTCCCAACCTTGATTTTCTTTGAAGACATTGTAATCTTGTTTTGAATTATTCGTCGTATAGTAACCCGCCTGCTGCAAATAACGCGGATAAAACTGAACGGATTTGGGCAGTTGCACCATGCTCCGCATATGCTGACCACCGATTGAAGGGGGGTACATGCCTGTGATAATCGCCGTGCGAGCAGGAGCGCAAACCGGTGCACAGGACCACGCTAACTTGAACATCAACCCTCGTTTTGCCAAGGCATCCACGTTGGGAGTTACAGCTAGCTTATCTCCATAACAACCCATTTCTGGGCCATGGTCCTCGCTGGAGATCCACAAGATGTTAGGTGACTCTGCCGCCACTAGATCTTGCAAGGGAGTCAACAAACTGTCGCCTACCAACAGGCTAGCAAGGCACATAAATACACAAGGTATCTGACCAAATTTACCGATTTTTTTTCTCATTACGTCGTCTGCTCTTTCTGCATATCGCTTCTATCTATCAAAATGAATCGCTATTCAATTCGGATTTCCGTAGCCTTTATAAGGTATCGAGGAGTAGGGATGTTTATCAAATATTGAGCCGTCGCCCGTTACTCGGGGATCACCAGTACGTTTTAATTCACGCATAAGTTGTTCTCGCAGAGATTCTTTGACCATGGCCATTGCGGGAATATTGGCGAGATTACGCATCTGGTCGGGGTCTGCCGAAATTGCATATAATTCCTCCCGCGGACGTTTTGCAAACGCATAATCGTAGAATTTCTTCCATTGCGGATCATTTCGATGCTCCACAATCCAAGCTTTGGTTGGACTGGCGTCGAGGTCACCGAACGTAATAAACGTATTGTTTTCCAACGCGTCTGTGGGCGGCGTAAACATATCGGTGACCGCCTTAGGCCCCCCCATGGGCCAACGATCTGGCTTGAAATTGATAATGTACAAAAATTCTGGTGTACGGATAGCGCGTTGGGGGTAAGGTAAATTCCCTTCGCGAACCGTCGCGACATGACGTTCGCGACCCGTCATAACCCAATTCCGTGTCGAATCAACCCAACCCGATTTAGCAGATCGCAAAACAGGAACTAAACTCCGTCCCGTCATCACAGGTGGAATCGAAACTTTGCCTAATGCCAAAAACGTCGGAGCAAGGTCCATGAGATTCACAAAATCATCGACAATGCGACCTCGCCGTTGTCCGGGCATGGAGACGATTAAGGGTACCTGTACTCCAAAATCATAAAGATTGCATTTTCCCCGTGGAAACCCTGGGGCTCCGTGATCGCCGCTTATAAACACCGCCGTATTTTGCAACTGTTGACTGTCTCGCAGCATATTTATAATCACGCCTACCGCCGCATCAAAAGCCATTGCTTCGCCAAGATAATCCGCGAAATCCTGTCGCACCTCAGGAACATCTGGCAGGAATTTTGGCAATCGCCCTTGTAATTCGTCTGGATCAATTCCCCAGTATTTGTGTCCCGATCCCTTAATCCACTTGCGATGCACATTCGTTGGACCGAACCAATAGCAAAACGGACTCCCTACAGACTGCGCATCTAAGAACGCCTGAAAATTGCGCCGGACTTCAGACAGCATCCCTTGCTTCGCATCTGCAAGGCTTTGCTGTTGGCCAAGTCTACGCTCGATACCCTGTGAGAATCCATTGAATTGTGAGCCGCCTTTTTCATACCCAAATTCCCCGCCGCCAAACGGTGCATCACGCGGACGTCCGGGCGACCATACTTTATACGTTTCCCCAATATGATAATCAGCGTCGTGCAGCAATAGCGGAAACACCGGTATACTCGGGTCGC
>JABHUV010000398.1 GCA_018658605.1 Planctomycetaceae bacterium
CTAATGAAGAAATTCAGGATGAAGCGGCTAATGAAGAAATTCAGGATGAAGCGGCTAATGAAGAAGTTCAGGATGAAGCGGCTAATGAAGAAGTTCAGGATGAAGCGGCTAATGAAGAAGTTCAGGATGAAGCGGCAGAAACGGGTTCAGAGGTGGCCGGCGAATGCTGTGGCAAGGAAGAATGTGATAGCGACGAAGTTGTCGATACGTCTGAACCTTGTGATGAGGATTGCGGTTGTTCAGATTCACCTGACGCTGATACCGCTGCCACAGCGAGTGATTTTCCGGTAGCGTCTTTAGAGATGTTGCTAATGACACATCACACTCAAGCTGTGATGGCATTAGGAATGATGCCAGACCCGATGACGGGTGAAACGTCTGCCAACAAAGACGCTGCCAAGTTCCACATTGATATGTTGAATGTCATTGAAGAAAAGACAAAAGGGAATTTGACGAGTGAAGAATCAGAGGCGTTAAGTTCTATTTTACATCAACTTAGAATGGCCTTTTTCGCCTCTTGATCCCTATCCGCAAGAGGGACTAGCTAATGTCTGCCACGGAAGACCTTGATAAAGATCCATCGGATTCGGCCAATCAGTCGGGCAAGGTTACCGGTGACGCGTTGGACAATGATGAGCGTTTCGCTGGCTATCGAGAAGCTGCGGTCAAGGTGCGCACATTCCCACAAACGCCGGGCGTCTATCTAATGAAGGACAGTGTCGGTCGTGTGATTTACATTGGCAAAGCGATTCAATTACGCTCTCGTGCGAGTAGTTATTTTCTCAAGGCAGCCCGTGAAGATGCGCGTACTGCCAACTGGGTACATGAAATACACGATATTGACTATCTTCAATGTGATAGTGAAGTCGATGCTTTGCTGACAGAAGCGAGGCTTATCAAAGACATTCAACCGCGGCATAATAAAGATCTCAAAGACGGCAAGTCGTTTCCCTATATCATGATTTCAAGGCGAGAGGATTATCCGCGTGTCGAAGTGACTCGAGACCCTGCGGGCAAGGATGCTCGGTTGTATGGACCATTTACGAGTCCGGGAAAATTACAAGGTGCATTGTCTCTATTACAACGAATATTCAAATTTCGTAATTGTTCTTTGGACATTGATGCCAGCGATGAAAAATGGAAATGGTACCGACCTTGTTTGTTGGCATCCATTGACCAATGTTCCGCTCCTTGCAACTTGCAAATAACTCCAGAAGACTACAAAGACGACATTCATTCGCTGCGGATGGTGCTTGATGGTAAAAAGTCCAAGTTGCTCAAGGAGATCGGCACTGAGATGCAGCAAGCTGTAGCAGATTTGAATTTTGAAAAAGCCGCTAAATGCCGCGATGAAATCAATATGCTTGAGGCACTCAATAAACGGGGTAGTTTAAAGAATGACGATCAGCCAGAGGTCTTCTTTACTGACCCAGCGAAAGGAATTACCGGACTGAGAAAAGTACTGGGACTTGATTTTGAACCTCGGACGATTGAAGGTATCGATATCGCTCATCTCGGAGGGACGGAAACGGTTGCTAGTTTAGTTCAATTCATTGACGGATTGCCTTTCAAACCTGGATACCGCAGGTTTAAGATCAAAGATGTAAAAGGAGTCGACGACTTTCGTAGTATTTATGAAGTCGTTGCGCGTCGTTTTAAGCGTTTAGACCAACACAACGATTTGTTTCCCGACATTCTATTAATAGATGGAGGCAAGGGACAACTTTCTTCGGCGCTTGCTGCTTTTCGTGACATCAATGTCGACCCGCCGTTGTTACTATCGCTGGCAAAGAAAGATGAGTTGATATACCGTCCAGCAGAGACGGAGCCGTTGCGTTTAAGCAGAAACTCACACGCGTTAAAGTTGTTGCAATACATCCGCGATGAGTCTCATCGCTTTGCCCAGCACTATCACCACATTCTTCGAACGAAAAAAGTATTAGGAGACACGTAGCGGAAGTCGTCCCTACCGTTCATTTATTGCTTGGTTTTTACGGCGAGTAAGTTCTGCCGCGGCACGAAATTATCAGGCTTCAAAGGATTCGGGTTCTTTGAATTCTTCGAAGAGGCGTTTACGAGATTCGCCAGCTGCTTCCCCGACGGCTAATCGGTTTTTCAATGCAGCGCCAACAAAACCTTGGAATAAAGGATGAGGTTTGGTTGGTTTTGATTTGAACTCTGGATGGAATTGAACAGCCACAAACCAAGCATGATCTGGTATCTCAATAATTTCTGGCAGTAGACCGTCGGGACTGCTTCCTGAAACGACCATACCATGGGCCGCAAATTGGGATTGGTACAGATGATTAAATTCGTAGCGATGTCGATGACGTTCGTCGACATGCGTTGTGCCATAACATTCTTGAGCGACACTAGAATCTGCTAATACACAAGGTTGCGAACCAAGTCGCATGGTTCCACCTTTGTTGGTGACTTGTTTTTGTTCATCGAGCAAGCAAATCACAGCGTGTTGGGTGTTTTTGTCAAATTCCGTAGAGTGGGCATCAGTTAGGTTAACGACGTTACGGGCAAATTCGATACATGCGGTTTGCATACCGAGACAGATACCAAAGTAAGGAATATTACGTTCACGAGCAAAACGAATTGCATCGACCTTACCATTGATTCCTCGCTCACCGAATCCACCTGGTACTAAAATGCCATCAAACCCAGCCAATAAGCGATCAGGTCCCTCGCGCTCAACGAGTTCACTGTGGATTGGGATGATCCGGATTTGTGTATTATGTGAGATGCCGGCATGGTCGATCGATTCGTAAATGGACTTATACGCATCTTTGTGTTCAGCGTATTTCCCAACGACCGCAATATTGACTTCGTGCTGTGGATTACGTAAATCGTGCAGCATCGCCTTCCACTGGGCAAGGTCTGCTTCTGGTGCCGACAGTCCTAAACGGTTAGTAATGAGATCGTCAAGTTTATGTTCTCGCAGCGCAATGGGCACTTCATAGATAGAGAATTCCATATCGAGTTCTTGGATGACTGCTTCGAGCGGCACATTACAAAACAACGAGATCTTTTCTCGATCGTCGCGGCTGATTTCTTGTTCCGTGCGGCAGATGAGGATATCAGGTTGAATCCCGATTTCACGCAATTGCCCGACACTGTGTTGCGTCGGTTTTGTCTTGAGTTCTCCGGCTGCTTTGAGGTAAGGGACCAGTGTGAGGTGGATATACAAACAGTTCTCTTTACCAACATCTTGCGAGAATTGACGAATGGCTTCCAAGAATGGTTGGCTTTCAATGTCTCCAACTGTGCCACCTAGTTCCGTGATGATGACATCGGTTTCGTCATCGGCGAGACATTGAACGACACTTTTGATTTCGTTGGTAATATGTGGGATGACCTGCACTGTCTTACCAAGAAATTCGCCACGTCGTTCTTTTTCGATAACTGACTGGTAGATTTGGCCAGTTGTATAATTGGAATCTCGAGTGAGCGGGCTGCGGGTAAAACGTTCGTAATGACCGAGATCCAAGTCCGTTTCGCTGCCGTCGTCGAGTACGTAGACCTCACCGTGTTGATAAGGGCTCATCGTGCCAGGATCTACATTGATGTAGGGATCTAGCTTTTGCATTTTGACGGTGAGTCCGCGTTGCTCTAATAGCAAGGCAATTGAAGCACTAGTTAGTCCTTTACCGAGAGAACTAACAACACCACCGGTAACAAATATATGCTTAGACATAAATAATTCAGCAGATTCCATTCAATAGTTAACTGTTGCTTCCATTTTTCAACAGTGTCGACTGTTTAACCAGTCACTACATGTTCACTAGGCTGTGGGTGAAACCAAATTAGGCTTTTAACATAATAAAAAATTTCACGTTTACACAACTTTACAAGTTCACAATTCTAACGACTATTCATTTTTCTTTCAAATGCATGATAGTCATCTTTTGTATCAATTCCGAAACTTGGTTCATCGACCACCCCCACAAGAATGGTATAGCCGTGATCTAGAACCCGTAGTTGTTCTAGACTTTCAGTAGTTTCCATCGGGATTTGAGGTAATTTTGCTAACTTCAATAAGAAGTCTCTTCGGTATGCGTAGAGACCTACGTGTTGGAAAAAAAGTCCAGATTCTTTGCCGAGCAGCGAATCATCCCAAGTTTGCGGATGCGGAATGACGCTGCGACTGAAATACATCGCTTGCTGGGATTGGTTGAAAACGACTTTCACGCAAGCTGGATCTTCTAATTGGCTTTTACTGCGAATTGGTGTGGCTAGAGTTGCCATCACCGCTGTGGGGTCATTTTGTAGTAGCTCGATGACTAAGTCGATGGAGGATCCGAGTATTTCAGGTTCGTCACCTTGCACGTTTACGATAATATCAACATCGGATAATTGCTCGGCAACTTCGGCAACTCGGTCGGTTCCACTTGGTGCAGCGGGATCGGTCAGCACCACGTCGCCACCAAATGCTTGAACTGCTTTAACAATTCGTTTGTGGTCGGTCGCTACGATGATTCCCGCGGGTCGCTGGGCCTGTTGAGCTGCTTCATAAGTATGCTGGATTAATGGCTTACCTGTGGCACTGAGCAACAGTTTTTCCGGCAGACGAGTTGAATGCAATCGCGCGGGAATAATGATATGACTTTTCATAATGGTATACAAATGGGGGGGCCTGGGCCTACTGGAATCAAAAACCAAAGACAAGTTTGCCGAGTGTATAAGTGATTAGTGGAATCAAGACAATGGAAACGATGTTCAGGATAATTCCGGCACGAGCCATTTGTCGGATCGTCACTTGGCCTGAAGCAAACACAATGGCATTGGGTGGAGTGGCAACTGGCAGCATAAAAGCGCAACTTGCAGCTAAGGCAGCTGGGAACAGTAGCAATCGTGCATCTGCACCTAAATTGTCCGAAAGTTGAATCAGGAGCGGGAAAATAAGCGCGGCCGTGGCGGTATTGCTGGTGACTTCGGTAAGGAACACCATCGAAGATGTGACAACGAGGATAATTAGCAAAATCGCAGTAGCTGCTGAAGGGGTGATCGCTTGGCAAATATCCGCACCCAGCCCACTGGATTTCATTGCCGCAGCAAGTGCAAGTCCGCCACCAAACAACAACAGAATACCCCACGGAAGTTTACGAGCAGTTGTCCAGTCCAACAGCGTACGTCCAGGATGCCCCCATGCTGGAAAGACAAAGAGCAGCAGTGCGGCGCTCATAGCAATGATGGTGTCGTCCACATAGACAACATTTGGGAACCAGCTTTGAACCCAGTCTGATTCCGTAATGAACCGACGAGTTATCCATAACAAGGCAGTGCACCCGAAAATAGCCGCTACCGATATTTCAGGTTTGCTCATCGGACCGAGTCTCGAGATTTCATCACGAATCATCTGTCGTCCACCGCTGATCTGTGGTAGCGATATTCGAAAAATTACTTTGGTCATCAACACCCAGATGATAAGGAGAAAGACAATTGTCAGAGGGAGCCCGAAAGCCATCCATTCTCCAAAGCCGATGAATATTCCATGGTCTTCAAGTTCGCTGCGTAAAAGTAGATTTGTCGGTGTTCCCATAAACGTTGCCAAACCTCCTACCGATGCAGCGTAAGCGATACAAAGCATCATACAGGCTGCAAAGGGACCAATTTTCGCTTTATCCTCTACAGGGATTTTTGTGCGTACTAACGCTACCAAGCTTAATGCGATCGGTAGCATCACAACGGTAGTGGCGGTATTACTGATCCACATGCTCAGCATTGCCGTGGTGATCATAAACCCACCGATCAACCGTGAAGGTTGTGTACCGAGCGCGAGGATTGTATAGAGTGCGATGCGGTTATGAAGATTCCACTTTTCGATAGCCAGTCCCAGCAGAAATCCACCCATCAATAAGAAAACGTATCGGCTGGCGTAATTGCGAGCGGTGACTTCAAACAAGTTGGCGGACCGAGCAGCGGTGACATATTGTTTTTCAATGCGGAAAACATCTACCTCGACTCGTGTCGGATATTTGGTTTCCACGCTGACGCTGGCGTAGAATTTATTGATTTCAGCCAATACTCCAGTGCCCGCTTGAGGGGTCTGTTGATTGTAATCTTGATAACCGACCTCTGGGATGATCCACCGTACTCGCTGATTTATTTTTGGTGCTTGTGCTTCACTCAATCCAATTCCAAAAAGTGGAAACAGTGCCAGTGGTAACATGGCGGTGGCCGCAAGTGGGATTGCTTCAGTCATCCACCAAATGGCCATCAATACTACAATGGCCGCCGTAGCAATGGCCGGGCTTGCTAAATCTGAATACAACGTTAGTAAACTGGCGGTGAGGATCGCTAGTAGCGGTCCGACGTAACGACTCCAATGCGCAACTTTGCCGCTGCCATTGGGTGCAATAGGATCACCACCTACACTTTCGAGTTGTGTTGAACTTGCTTGCTGTGAGTTGTTTGACGGCATAATAATGGTCAACGCTGGTATTTAATTCTGGAAGCTAGTACTGCTGGGGGATAGGTTGTTGTTGCTGTAACTGGAAAAAGTAATATGTGTTATGATATGATTAATCATGAAAGGTAACGAATGGGATGATAAGCAAATGGTTATCCCCATTCATTAAATGCCACGGATATCCTAATTGAGACGGGTTGCAGTAAAAAGCCCCTTTCGTACAACAGAAATAACACGAACAAGAGAGTATAAACAATGACCAAACGATTATCCATTTTAATCACTGCTTTGCTATTGGTTTCTACCGCGTTTGCAGTTTTAACAAAAGTGCAAGCAGCAGATTGGCCGACATGGCGTGGTGCAGATCGAACGGATATTTCGACAGAAAAGGGATTATTGCAATCTTGGCCTCAGGACGGACCAAAACAGTTGTGGACATTTAAGAATGCCGGCAGTGGATATTCCGGTTTCGCGATTGCCAATGGGACTTTGTATACGCTAGGTACACGAAACGGAAAAGAGATTCTAATTGCACTTGATGCCGCAACGGGCCAAGATAAAGGAGCCGTCGTTGTTGGTGATATTTTGAGCAACAATTGGGGCGATGGTCCACGGGGGACTCCAACGGTCGCCGGAGATATTGTTTATGCAATGGGTGGCGGTGGTTCATTGATTGCTGCAGATGCCAAAACAGGTGTCATTAAATGGAAAGTCAATATGTCCGATTTTGGTGGCAAAAAACCAGGATGGGGATATTGTGAAAGTGTCACTGTTGAGGGCGACCAAGTTATTTGTACGCCAGGCGGAAGTCAGGGATCTATGGTGGCCTTGCGTGTCAAAGATGGGTCCAAAATTTGGCAAAGCGCAGGAATTACCGATGGAGCTCAATATGCAAGTATTTTGCCGATTGAACACAATGGCATGCGACAATATGTGCAGTTAACACAGCAACATGTGTTTGGTGTTGATGCCAAGAGTGGCAAAGTAATTTGGCAGAGTCCTTGGGAAGGTCGTACAGCAGTAGTGCCAACGCCTATTCATAAGGATGGCCATGTATATATAAGTTCGGGGTATGGAGTTGGTTGTAAACTCGTCAAGCTAGGAAACGGTTCAGCGACGGAAGTATATCGCAATCAAGTCATGAAGAACCACCATGGTGGCGTGTTACTCGTTGGCGATTATATTTATGGGTACTCAGACGGTCCTGGTTGGATTTGCCAGAATTTCAAATCTGGCGAGATGGTTTGGAATAGTAAGAGCTTAGGCAAAGGCGCTGTAACCTATGCTGATGGCCGTTTGTATGCGATTAGTGAAAATGATGCGAGTGTTGTATTGCTGGACGCTTCTCCTGAAGGATACCAAGAACATGGCCGGTTTAAGCTCAGCCCACTCTCGAGCATTCGCAGTGACCGTGGCAAGGTGTGGACGCACCCTGTAATCTCAAACGGCAAACTGTACTTGCGAGACCAAGATATCATTTATTGTTACGATATCACGCGATAAAGCAGATTATTCGCTTTGGTTGTGGACAAATCTCATTGCTTCGTAGGGTAGACAAGCGAGTAAAAATCGTTGAAATTGTAGTTGATTCACATGGCTTATTCGGTCAGAGGCTAAAAGTTATGTGAATTTTAATATTGCATGGGCCCGTAGCTCAGTTGGTTAGAGCAGGGGACTCATAATCCCTTTGTCGGCGGTTCGAGTCCGTCCGGGCCTACTTCTCATCTCAACAATCCTTTTCAACTAATTCGAACTCCCTACTGCGTTCGGTTTACGCGACAATAGTATCCATGCAGAACTCTTCTGAAACTTCTACCAACCAAACGTCCACAGGGCGAAAAATTCTGGCGTTGGACTCACAAATCGATTGCATTCAGCCTGGAGGTGGCGTTTGCAAGCGTATTGAGTTAGCGTGGGGCGTTTGGCGCCGATTTTATTTACGGTTGTTTCGACGCCGGTACTTAAAACGGATGGCGGAGTCACGCCGTGGCAATGAAAACCAATGTCGATGGGATGTATTAGACCCAAGAGATTTGAAGTTTTACGTAAACCAAGAGGGATATTCTTGGGATGCTGCTGACGATCCGTTTACCTGGCGAGACCGATTACCGTTTGTTCGTGCTGGATTAGCGGAGATGATTATTTTTTCGTCCGTGTTGATTCCACTCTCGTGCTTATTCGTGACTTTGGCTTGTCGCCATTCAATCTGGTGGGTCGCCGCCGCGTTGTTTCCGATATTGTTGCAGGCTGAGATTGTTTGGTTTTTCAGGAATCCACGGCGTGAAGTACCGGCGGAACCTGGATTAGTGGTTAGCCCAGCGGACGGTTGTGTCGATTTGATTGAAGAAATTGAGCATGACGAGATCTTAGATGGTCCGGCTGTCAAAATCGCAATTTTCCTCTCGGTCTTTAATGTTCATATAAATCGCATGCCGATTGCGGCGATCGTATTTGGCTCTGGCTACCGCCAAGGGAAATTTCTCAGTGCACTAAAACCTGAATCTGCGTGGGAAAACGAGCGACTAGAGTTATGGATTGAGGGTGTTGAAACTCCTCATCGTGTGATGCGTGTGCGGCAAATTACGGGGCAACTGGCACGGCGAATTGTCTGTCACGCCAATACGGGTGATAGTTATCAGCGGGGTGAGCAATTCGGGATGATCAAATTAGGATCTCGTACGGAGTTGATTATTCCAAGGGAAGAAGGCCTAGAGCTGTCTGTAGGGATCGGCACCAAAGTTCAAGCAGGTAGTTCGATTATGGCTCGGTATGTTGATTAGCGTTCAGGTGTCGTTCGGTTATTGGTGTGTTCTTGGAGCTTTATTGAAAAAGGCACGCTATAATTAAGTCCATGAATAAAGTTGAACTACTCTATGACGATGATCAAACCGAAGAATCGGATGATTCGCGGTTTCCTATATATCCAACATTGATGACGCTGGGAAACGCCATATGTGGATTAATTGCGATTGGTTTTTCCACTAAATTCCTCGGCGTACTTGCAGAAGCCGAAGAGTATCGGACGCTAGATAGCGAGTATTACCAGTGGCTACAATGGGCAGGTATGTTGATTTTTCTGGGCATGTTGTTTGATACGCTCGATGGTCAAGTGGCCCGTTGGACTAATCAAGTAAGTCGTTTTGGATTGCATCTAGATAGTTTGTGCGATGTCATTACATTTGGTGTTGCGCCGGCATTTATTATGCTCTCTTTTTCTGAAGTAATGCCCGCGCGTTTTGTTCAAGGTATCGCGGGTATTTACACGTTGTGTGCCATCATGCGATTAGCGCGATATAACGTGGAAGCGGAGACGGAAAGTGGAGTTGGGAATGTTTTCCGTGGTTTGCCATCGCCCGCTGCCGCTGGAGCGATTGCAACTTTTGCCATTGCGATGCCAGATGTAATGTTTCTTGTGAATAGTATGGAGCCGCAGCAACAGAAAATCGGGAATTTTATCTGTGACGTTTCGATGGTGTTGGTACCGCTTTTAACATTTGCGCTGGCCTGCTTGATGGTCTCACAGGTTCCCTCCCCGCATCTAGGCAAGCAACTTGCAAGTCGACGCAAGAGCCGTAAAAACTTTATTCGCCTTGTGCAGATACTGTTCGCTGTTGTTGGTGTTTTAATGTTCCGAGAATTGGCGTTACCAGTCATCTTCCTGTATTACCTTTGTGCGTCGCCTTGTATGATTTTATGGTACAAGATCACGAAACATCGACGACGTGCTTCATCTGACGAAGTTGCTTAAGCGAATTTGCTGAGGCAGCGAAGGAATGGATGACAGCGATGAAAACGATATTGAGGCAGTTGATTCCAGTTGTTGTCGTCTTAGCGATACCCATCATTCCCTTTTTGTTTATGGGCGACTTGATGGAGCAGTGTATCAGCGGCCTAGGAAGTTCCCGATATTTGCCATGGATTGTGATTGCGTTACTTTCCGGTGATCTGATATTACCGATTCCATCGAGTGTTGTAACGACATACATCGGAGGTCAAATGCACTGGGTCCTAGGGGCACTGGTCTCGTGGGTAGGAATGTCACTAGGCGCGGTGATTGGCTTTACACTAGCTCGTAAATACGGCCCGCAGTTTGCGCTGCGGTTTTCCAGTGCTGCTCAACTAGAAAATGCGGGAGATTTGGCGGGTCGTTTTGGACCGATTTTTCTGGTTCTTGCTCGGGGAGTACCCGTGGTAGCCGAAGCAAGTATTTTGTTAATGGGGATTCATCGCTTATCGTGGCGTCGGTTTCTAATACCCGTTTTATTAAGCAATCTCGGAATCTCACTTGGTTACACCTTGTTTGGCGCGGTCGCCCAAGAGCATCACTGGTTTCCTATAGCATTAGGAGTCAGTATTTGTGTCCCAATTGGGTTAACATTAATGGCACAACATGTTTTGCAATCCAAAGATAAAACTTTCAAATCCAACTTGAACGAAGCTGGAATCAAGGAAAAACAAGATGACTGAAGATACTGATTCCTTACAACACTTAAAATCACTGATGGAATCGTCCGAAAACTCGGTGTGGAATATTCAAACGACTGCAGCTGGTCCCAGTGGAGCATTACCGTTAACGGATGAAATGCTCAAGACATGGTCGAGCGGTGATCTGTTTGGAATGACTCAAAATGCAGGGATGGGATGGACGGCTGAAGAGCTATTGGGACCGCAATATTTGGTACTGAGTACACAAGGTGGCGTACGAGCGGATGATGGAACGCCCATTGCGCTGGGATATCACACGGGGCATTGGGAGGTCGGGTTGTTAGTTCAAGCAGCGGCGAAGACGATTCGTGCTGATGGTGGAATCCCATTTGCAGCGCATTGCAGTGATCCCTGTGATGGTCGTACTCAGGGTACCACAGGGATGTTTGACAGCCTTCCCTATCGTAACGACGCGGCGATTGTCTTGCGTCGCCTGATTCGTTCACTTCCCACAAGACGCGGTGTACTGGGCGTAGCGACGTGTGATAAAGGTTTGCCGGCGATGATGGTTGCCTTGGCTGGCATGAACAATCTACCGTCGATTATTGTACCGGGTGGGGTGACATTACCACCAGATGACGGAGAAGATGCGGGGCAAGTGCAATCCATTGGAGCACGGTATGTCCACGGTGAGATCACATTAGAAGATGCCGCTGTCGCTGGCTGTCGCGCTTGTGCAACATCTGGTGGTGGTTGCCAGTTTCTGGGGACGGCTGCGACGAGTCAGGTTGTAGCAGAAGCTATGGGAATGACGTTGCCACATGCGGCACTGGCACCAAGTGGACAAGCAATATGGCTAGAAGGGGCAACTCGCAGCGCAACCGCGATACAGCGGTTAGCCGAACGGGGGCTGACGACTGCTGATATTCTTACGGATGCAAGTATCCGTAATGCGATGGTTGTGCATGCAGCTTGTGGTGGTTCGACCAATTTGTTGCTGCACATTCCGGCCATAGCTCATGCTGCAGGTTTACAGCGTCCAAGTGTGGAGCAATGGAGCGAGGTTAATAGTCAGGTGCCGCGATTTGTCGATGTACTACCGAATGGCCCGTCTAACCATCCGACAATTCAGTTCTTTCTGGCTGGTGGCGTACCGGAAGTCATGTTGCATTTGCGTCAAGAAAACCTATTGGATACGACTGTTATGACTGTGAGTGGATGTACGCTTGATGAAGTTCTGAATTGGTGGGAGCAATCTGAACGTCGGCAAGTATTACGTGACCGACTAAGGGAATATGATGGTATTGACCCAGATGATGTAATTTTGTCGCCTGCGGTTGCCAAAGAACAAGGGCTGACCAGTACGGTTTGTTTTCCAAAGGGAAATATTTGTCCAGCCGGTTCTGTTATTAAGGCAACCTCGATTGATCCGCGTGTGGTTGATGCTGATGGTGTTTATCGCAAGACGGGTCCTGCGCGAGTCTTTACAAGCGAACGATCGGCCATCGAAGCGATCAAGGGACAACGCGCACCAGCACTCAAAGCAGGCGATATCCTCGTATTGATTGGCCGCGGTCCGCTGGGGTCTGGGATGGAGGAAACTTACCAGTTGACCTCGGCTTTAAAGTTTCTAAGTTGGGGTAAAGATGTGGCGATTATTACCGATGCGCGGTTTTCTGGAGTTAGTACCGGCGCCTGCATTGGACATGTCGGCCCCGAAGCACTAGCGGGAGGGCCAATTGGTAAAGTTCGAGATGGCGATCGAATTCGTATTATTATAGATCGTAATCAACTTACGGGCTCGATTGATTTAGTCGGCGACGAGCATCAAGAATTGTCGGAGTTTGAGGTGGAACAATTGTTGGAAACACGTCCAATACTTCCGGAGTTATGTCCAGATGCAAACTTGCCAGACGACACGCGATTGTGGGCTGCATTGCAAAATGTGGGTGGGGGAACATGGGGCGGTTGCGTCTATGACATTGACCGCATTCTAGAAGTTCTCCAAGCGGGTGAACAAGCGTTACGTACGAGTGAACCAGAAGACGGCAATTGACGTGCAGGCGGAGTAAAATCCGATGAATTGCAATTTAACTAAAAACGGATAGCTTCAGGGTGAAGAGTGCAATATATATAGGTCATTAATTTACTGCAGGAGAAAAATCAATGTCGTCAATTTTGAAAGAAACGTTTAATCGCTGCGCAACAGGCTTGTTATTGGTTTGCCTGACGGTACAACTTGTGGTTGCAGATTCGTCTCATATTGATCCCACAGGTGCTCCGGGGAAATTGGTCATTGGCGGTGGTGGTCATTTACCGCCCGTTGTACGCCAAGTATTTGTAGCTTGGGCAGGGGGCAAAGATGCTCGTTTAGTAATCGTGCCGACCGCTTCAATGCGAGCGGACGACGCAGAGGCTAGTGCGGCGATCCTAATGGATTGGCAAGACGAAGAAATTGCAGATGTTGTGTTAATGCATACGCGTAGTCGTGATGAAGCCAATAGCACTGAGTTTGTTGCCGCTCTAGAAAAAGCGACGGGTGTGTGGTTTGTCGGCGGGTTACAGCAGAAAATCGCAGACGCATATGTAGGAACTTTGTTTGAAGAACGTGTGCTGGCTTTGCTCGAACGTGGTGGTGTCGTTGGTGGTAGTAGTGCCGGCGCGGCGATTCAATCGCGAGTGATGATTCAAAGTGGAAAAACGGAAGCGAACATTGGACAGGGATTTGACTTATTGCCTAGCACGATTATCGACCAACATTTTACTGCGCGCAATCGATTGACGCGGTTGATGGGCGCCGTAGATCAACATCCACTAAAGGTCGGATTGGGAATTGATGAGCAAACAGCATTGCTTGTGGAGGGCCGGATGATGCGTGTGGTTGGCGCCGGCAAAGTCACTGTTTGTTATGGAAAATCGGAAGAATATGGCCTCGCAGCACAACAAAAAACTTTTGAACATGGCGCTACGTTGGATTTAACGTCGCTGCAGAGGGTCGCGCGAGCTCGACAAGCAGAACCGTTTCCGCCGAAGAAGACTCCCGCGATCCAGGTTAAGCGGGGGGCGTTGATGATTGTCGGTGGCGGTGGGATGTCGCTTGAACTGGTTAAGGAATTTGTAAAACTTGCGGGCGGAGATGATGCCAAAATTGTTGTATTGCCTACGGCGATGCCAGATCCATTGCCTGGCACGACCGGCAAAAAAATGTTCGCAACGGGCGGTGCGACAAATGTTACTGTGTTGACGCAACGTGCATTGGAGGACGTCGAATCACAGGAGATGCTGCGAGCGTTGAAAAAAGCGACGGGTGTGTGGTTTGGAGGTGGACGGCAATGGCGATTTGTCGATGCGTATGAACACACAAAAGCGTTCCCGCTGATTCATGCTGTGTTGAAGCGTGGTGGAGTGATAGGTGGCAGCAGCGCGGGGGCATCGATTCAAGGTGATTATTTGGCACGGGGAAACCCATTGGGGAATTTGGACATCATGGCTGCTGGGTATGACCGTGGATTTGGTTTCTTGCCCGGTGTGGCGATCGATCAACACTTTGCTCAGCGTAACCGCTTTGCGGATATGGCAAGTTTGGTGAAGAGGTACCCTCAAGTGCTTGGGATCGGTATTGATGAAGCCACAGCGTTGATTGTTAAAGGCAGTGTTGCTGAGGTTCGAGGACCTGGTGAAGTTCACTTTTACGATCGATCTCCTAATGCAGTGAAGACTGATTTAGGTTATTTATCCGTACCGTCGGGCAAAACGTTTGACTTTGAAAAACGCAGTGTATTAGAACAAAAAAACTAGTTGTGACTAAGAGAATTTCGCCTGTCAAAAGGCCGGTAAATGTCTAGTTTTACGGTGTTTGGGATCGTTGTACCCGTTGCGTATTGTCGAATATACAGATAGGATTAGTTTTTCTACAGAAGTAGTTTGTAGGAAGGAATTTAGACAAGAATTAACACGGACTAACAAATAAAGCATATTGGAGGGTTTCCTGTGGGAAGCAAACGAACTGGTAAAGGCCGCCGTAAAATTGGACGAAAGAAACGTCGTATGCGTGCGAAGATCCGTCACCGCAAGAAATAGACTTGCGTAAGGATTATCATCAAAACAATGAACGACGTCTGTATAAGACAGGCGTCGTTTCTTCATGCGCATTGGCGAGTGAACCTCGTGCTGCGAAAGATGCTAGAATGTAGGTTTTGATTAGGTTTTGCTTTTATTCAAACAAGGATCCACTTTGTGTCAATTTCTGCCGTACGTGTTGTTATTACTTTATTCTGTTGTCTGTTACCACTGTCGATTGTCGCACAAAGTCCGTACAAGTATGGCATAGATTCGCAGCGCCAAGACGGTATCCCTCATGGTGTTGTGACCAAGCACGTGTGGGATCAAAGCAAAGTCTTTCCGGGAACGGTTCGTGACTATTGGATTTATGTACCAGCACAATACGATAAATCCAAGCCAACTTGTTTGATGATTTTCAATGATGGTGGCGGCTATGTTCGGGAAAACGGACATTCGCGGGTACCCATCGTCTTTGATAACCTGATTCACAAAAAGGAAATACCGGTGATGATCGGATTGTTTATTAATCCTGGAGTGATTCCCGCATCTGCCGAAGGTGCCCAGGCCCGAAGAAATCGTAGCTTTGAATATGATAGTCTTGGTGATCAATACGCTAGATTTCTAATCGACGAAATGTTGCCGGTTTTGGGGAAGCAATACAACTTAATGGATGACGCCAAGGGCCGCGCTGTTTGCGGGATTAGCAGCGGAGGGATCTGTGCTTTTACCACAGCCTGGGAACGTCCAAACGTATTTTCAAAAGTATTGTCCTATGTCGGTAGCTTTACCAATATCCGTGGTGGTCACGTCTATCCCGCATTGATTCGGAAAACTGAACGGAAGCCGATTAAAGTATTTTTGCAGGAGGGTGAAGGTGACTTGGATAATCTATTTGGAAACTGGCCGCTATCCAATTTGCAAATGGAAGCAGCTCTTAAATATTCAAAATACGATGTCAAGTTAGTAATGGGTGTAGAAGGGCACAGTGGCCGGCATGGTGGAACGATTCTACCAGATGCATTGCGTTGGCTGTGGAAAGATGTGGCTGTTGAGTAATGTTGTTTGCTTGAGAACGTTTTTTAGTTTTTTAGATTTTAGGTTTGTTGAAGATAAAAGGTTGTTTGATGAAAACTTGTAAAACTAAAGCGATATTGGTCGTAGTTGTAATTATATTTTTAGGTGGATATGAAACGGTGCAATCGCAAGATTTACCGCTGTCGTTGATCCTGATTGATGGAGAAAAATGGGAATTGGTATCAGCCGATCACTCGTTCACAGAAGGTCCCGCTGTGAATACGGCAGGCGAAGTGTTTTTCACAGATGTACCGAAATCGGAAATTTACAAAGTGGATTTAACCGGAAAAGTCACTCTGTGGAGCAACCAGACAAATCGAACGGCCGGCGCCATTATGGGCCCAGAAGATGTGTTGTATGGTGCGAGTATAGGAGGCGGATCGATTGTGAAGTTTGACGCGGCAGGAAAACCAACTCCGATCGTGTCAGACATTGTTTGTAATGACTTGGTCGTCAATGGTGCTGGTGGAGTCTATTTTACAGATCACAAAAACAAAAAGGTGTGGTACGTGTCCCCTCAAGGGAAGCTTCAGCAAGTCGATCAAAATATGATTTCACCCAATGGCATTATTCTTTGGCCTGATCAAAAACAACTAATCGTCTCGAACACCAAAGGCAGTGAACTGTGGACGTATCGCATCGAAGCTGACGGGAGTTTGTCTCACAAACAGGCCTACAGTACGATGCGTTTACCTATCGGGGACACCGAGAGTGGGGCAGATGGTATGACAGTCGACGCTGTGGGCCGTTTGTACGTGTGTACACATGAAGGTGTGCAAGTCTTCGATACCCAAGGGCGTCTCAGTGGCATCATCGCCAAACCTCAGCAACAGTTCTTATCCAATATATGTTTTGGTGGTAAAAACTTGGATACTCTGTATGTGACAACGGTGGATAAGGTGTATCGTCGCAAGCTCAATACAAAAGGCGTACGTTATTCAAAATAGGCATGGATTGTTAGTGGGGAGTGAATTGTAATTTACGGTCGCTCATTTATTTCCATTCGACGCCAGACATCGCTGCTAATGCGAGTTGCAACGCATGTGTGCCATCGCGACCGTGGCCTTGAGCTTTTAGTCCTTCGTAGAGTTGTTTCGCCAACGCGAGCCCTGGGAGGCAAAGTCCCATTTTGTTTGCTTCGTCGATAGCGATCCCCATGTCTTTGATGAAATGTTCAACGAAGAAACCAGGGTCAAAGTTCTTGTCAATGATACGTGGCCCGAGATTGGCTAGTGACCAACTGCCAGCTGCTCCAGAACCGACAGATTCCATGACTGTTGGTAGATCTAAGCCAGCTTTGTATCCATATAGCAATGCTTCACAGACGCCAATCATGTTTGTGGCGATCAATGTTTGGTTTACCATTTTCGTGTGTTGCCCAGCCCCGGCTGCCCCTTGGTGAACGATTGTCTTGCCCATCGCGTCCCACATCGGTTGTAGTGCATCGACGACGTCTTTATCGCCACCGATCATAATTGAAAGTGTGCCGTTGCTGGCACCAACATCGCCACCGGAAACGGGAGCATCGACACTATGAATTCCTTTTTCGGCAGCGGCCTGATAAATTTCAACCGCCAGTGATGGCTCGCTGGTGGTCATGTCGACTAGGATATTACCAGCCGTACTTCCAGTAAGCGCTCCATTTTCGCCCAAAAATACTTCTCGTACATCAGCTGGGAAACCAACGATCGCAAACGTAACATCGCTGTTTTCGGCCACTGCTTTAGGGCTGTCTACCCAAGTGGCACCTTGGTCAATTAGAGCTTGTGCTTTTTCAGGGCTACGTGTGAAAATCGTTGCTTGAAATCCTTGGTTCATGAGATGAGCGCACATACTAGAGCCCATGACGCCAGTGCCGATCCAGCCAATTTTTGTCGAGTCGGGTTCAATGGTAGGGATTTGTGATTCATTCATGAGTGTGTTCCTGAAGCGAATAAAATTCGAAAATATGAAAAAGGGTATTTTACCATTCGTACCGAACTTGTGTTGTGGGTCGAGCCAATTTACTGACACAAACCCAAATTAGTGCGGATACACGTACGATCGCTCATTATTCCCAGCGATGTTCAGGCCGTTTAAAGATCTCATTGAGTATGAAGGCATCGCGAGGTCCGTTGGGTTGCGATAAAATTCTCAGTGCATGAGGGGCGAGTGGGGTTTGGTGAGTTCGATCCGATTCGAACGATGACTTGCTTTGAATCGTTGATAAATCGACCGTATTGACGGGCGGATCCGTCGGATCATGGTGTTCAGTAACATATTCATCGAAAACATTTTCATCCCGATAAGTTTCGATTTTGCTATGTACATGATGAGCAGCCACGGGCGGTTTTGTGGTATGTTGTTCTCCGAGTTGAATAGGTTCAACGGCACCTTTTTTAACGGACTGTCGTGCAGCCGTGCGGCGATTACGAGCGGCGGTGCGGGTAGCCAGTTGCTTAGCCGCTTGCTCCGCTTGTTGTCGCTCCATTTCTTCGACGGCTTTAGCAATGCCTTTGAATATTTTATCGATGAACAGTAGCACGTTTAGCTGTCTCCGTCATCAAAGGCGGGGTGATCTGTCACGGTCGTGGAAAACGAAGTACGCATTTTTGTATCAGCTTGAATATTGCGAATGCGGTAATAATCCATGATGGAAAGTCTGCCGGAATTGAGTGCCGCGGAAATTGATTCGGGAACAGTCGCTTCGGCTTTCACTAATTCCGCTTCACTTTCGGCGATGGCTGCAATTTGTTCTTGTTCCGCAGCTACGGCCATCGCTCGTCGGCCTTCGGCGCGTGCTCGAGCGACCCGCGTGTCCGCTTCTGCTTGGTCGGCTTGCAAGCGAGCTCCAATATTTGTGCCGACATCAATGTCGGCGATATCGATGGATACGATTTCGAAGGCGGTTTGCGAGTCGAGATTTTTAGCGAGTACAGCTCGGGAAATCAAGTCAGGATTTTCGAGTACTTTTGAGTAGGTGTCGATTGAACCAATGGCGCTAACAATTCCTTCACCAACGCGTGCCATGATTGTTTCTTCGGAGGCACCACCGATGAGTTGTTGCAGGTTGGATCGTACAGTAACGCGTGCTTTAACTCGCAATTGAATGCCGTCACGGGCAACGGCGTCGAGTGTTTGTTTTCCGGAATTCGGTGATGGGCAATCGATAACTTTTGGGTAAACGCTAAATTGTACGGATTCCAGGACGTTTCGACCTGCGCGGTCAATGGCCATGGCTTCAATAAACGTGAGTTTAATAATTTTGGCTTTACGTGCCGCAATTAAAGATCGTATTACGAGCGAAACATTTCCACCGGAGAGGTGGTGTGCGCAGAGGGCATCGACTGTGACCCCTTGGTCTTCCGTGAGGTCAGCTTTGACCGCCATGATTTTACTTTGAACAATTAGGTTTACCGGAATTTTCTTGAATGTCATGCTCAAGAGGTCCATGAATCCGATGCCCGCCCGCGTTAGTTTACATTGAATGTAAAGGCGGAAGTACGAGAAAAAGATGTAGGCAACGACCAGTAGGATTACGAGGGTAGCAATGGTCAATCCTAAACCGAGCTCAGTAGAAATTGCGTATAGATCTAGATGTGGCATGATGAGCAGTTAACCTTAAAAAATCAAGAAAAAATACGGTTCACCGAATAGACAACAAAGTGTTATTCTGAACAGTGATTTAGTTTACCAAACATACCAACCTCTTTCATCGATAAGTCAGAAAAAATAGCACCTTCGAGGTTCAACTAAGTTGCATCTGAATCGGTTCCATCAAGGTTTTCCTCAAATGTTGAATAGTCGATGGTAGTGTTTTCGTTGTCTTGCTGGCGTTCATTGTTTTGCATCGCAGCAGTCGCTTGTTGGATCTCTACCGCCTGAACCAATAGTCGATTACCTCGTACATCGATAACTTGTACAGCACTTCCCATAGCGATAAATGTACCAGAACTCACCGCGTCATAGCGTTTTCCATCGATATCAACTTCACCATTGGGCATTAAGTCAGAACGACTAATTCCTTGCGTTCCCTGCAGGTGTTCTAGATTACCTACGACGGCCTCGGACACCAGTAGGTCGGGTGGCAATGCGCGACTACCAATAGGCGTATGGTGCCAATATTTAATAATCAATCCCAGCATTAGTCCGGATGTCAAAAGTGCACTGCCAAGAATCGCTAGCCCAGTGTTATTGTCTATTTGAAAACCCATGATGACAGCAACGATAAATGACGCTGCGGACAAGAGTCCTATGATTCCGCCCGAGGGAATGAATAGTTCGAGAACAATCAGCGAAGCGCCAACTACGATTAAAATAATCGCCCAAGTTATCGGTTCCATCGGACTAGTTCCTCGCGGCGATTGTAAAAGTTGTGATGACTATGTGTTGGTAATATTCTGGCGGGTTATGAAATGTTAGTAGATACTACCATGCGACTTCCAGTCACTTCAACCACTTCAATTAAGCTTCCTGAATCGACGTGTTTGCCGTCGCTGATAACATCGTAAACGGTACCCTCAATTTGTACTTTACCAGATGGCGATAAGGGGGTGATGGTCACTCCCTGACTTCCCAATAAGTGATCCCAGTGTACCAATGATTCGTGCCATTGAGTGTCAGATTGTTGTTGTTGGTTAGGTCGGGCAGGTGCCAGCATGTGACCAAAACGAGTGTCACTAAGTGTTCTTGTTAATCCAATGTACAAGACAATCACGCCCAACACCGAGAAGATGACGGTTGCAACGGAATCAACCATCGAATCTATCTGAAAATTGTTTTGGGGGATGATAAACGTTTGACTTGCCAACACAAGTCCAATGAAAATTAACGCTAGACCACTAAACCCAAATACGCCAAACCCAGGAACGATAAATATCTCAACGGCGAGGCACAGTACACCAACGACGATAAGTATGACTTCTAGTGCGTCAACCGTGCCATTAAGTTCTTTGGACCAGAGGAATAGTGCAAAACAAAGCAAAGCAACAATTCCAGGAATGCTTAACCCTGGAGTTCCCATTTCGATAAAAAGGCCGTACATGCCGATGGTCAGCATCACGCTAGCAAACCAAGGATTCATCGCAAATCGTTCGATTGCGGCGATCCAAGGTCGCTTGGATTGTGGTTCAAGCGTGGGGTTTAGTCCGAAATGATCGAGTACTTCGGCCATACTTGATAGCGGTTGATTGGTCAAACCAAGTTGCTGCACTTCGTTTTGTGTAAACCCATCTGTACCGTCAATAAGTGTTTGCTTTTGCCAATTTTCGAATTCTGTTTGCTGATTGTATTGGTCGTGACAGAATATTTGTTCTACACCTGTTAATCGATGATGATAAACGTGAACGGCAAGACTGGGATCGATCATTGCTGCAAAAATAGACCAAGTGCGATGTTTGTCTTCACTGAGTTTTTTCAGAGGCGGCAGAATGTCGATTAATTCGTCGGCAGTTAATGGTTGATTGCCTGGGCCTCCGATGACAGCTTGTTTACTCAAGAATACCTCATCGCAGGCTAACGCAATTAATGCTGCCGATTCTAACGCTTGGTTTTGGATAAAAGCAACGGTCCGTACATCTCGACCCCGTTGATTTAACTCGGCAATCGTATTGCACAATTCTAGGATTGAGGGGTAATCTCCCCCGCTGCAATCGATATTGAAGCCAATCCAATTATGTCCCGATTCGGATAAGTGTTTTACCAGTTTAGTTTTTTCGTTTATATCCGCCGCAGTCAAATGTCCAGCGGTGCTGCGTGAGACTAAGTCAACGACGGCAGGGCGGATTTTACCGACCGTTGTGGCGCCTTTAAAAAACAAGTCCGCAGCAATATTCAATTTTGCTTTGATAGCGGCATCCGATTGTTCAAGAACGCGGGTGTTGATGCTGTTATCAAACTGGCTCGCTGAGAGTTCCAATGGTGAGCCAGGCTCCGAAAGAGTTTGCTCTTTGGTGAAACCAGCGGATTGTGAAAGTTCATCTCGCACTTGTTTTGTCGCGTAGGTTATACCCTGATCGGTGGTTAGCTTGTAGACACCTTGAGCGGGGTCCAACAGGCCCAGTACGATTGCTTTTGGCAACAGTTGATTTGCAGCGGTAAATCTCAAGTAATCGTCAAGCATGGCTTGGCTGGGTATTTGTTGGTCAGATTGGGAGTTTGCTATGGTCGCCAATGTTGTGGCTGGGGTGATATAGATTTGTTGTGATGCAAGTGCTACCAGCAATACATGGTCTTGAATCGAGCCAGAAAGCAAGGTGACTGTTTCACAGGCTGTGGTGACGTCACTTTGGGCTAATCGTTGGGCCAATACATTACATGCTTCGTAAGCACTAGCTCGATCTGCGTTATTGATAAATCTGAGTATTAGATAGGGACGCTGGCCGTTTTCCGCAGTTACTGGAATCTTTTGCAGTTGTTCGACGGCGTGGTTGACAGATTGTACTAGGTCGTCGATTGATCGCAGCTCGATGGGTAATTGTACTTGCAGCAGGAGTGCTCCGCGACGGTCATCTACGTTAGGTTGTCCCTGTAGCGGTGTTATAAATAGAACCAAGCTAGTGATCAAACATAGCAATGTATGAAGTCTGCGGCTTGTTAGAATTCCGGTCATGGACGTTGGACACTTTACTAAGAGAGATAAAGTCTTTATCCAGATTATACAGAAATGGGTCACAAAATGACTATGAAACCACTAGCGAGGGGTATTTGGATTTTGCGTCGCTTGTCGAGTGGTCGGTCGTGCGGTAGGTGCGGCATGGACTACTTTTTGCCAGCCAGAAGGAAGCGCTGGCTCGTAAAAGTTACGATAAAAAGGATTTAGCTTATCAAACGCACTCGCAAAATTAACATCACGGTCTTGGAAACTAAAAACAGTTCGAGAATGATTCTTACCCTTGACGTAGCTACGATCAAAAATAACTAGTCCCTTAGGCAGAAAATCTTCGGTGCTGATGATGATATGAATACGTTGATAATTGCTCGCATCTTGTGCAGATTTGGGATAAGCTTCGAGCCAGATTTCTTTCTTAGCTGTGGGGGATGTTATCGCCCGCACCCAAAAGCGTCTTTTGATATCAGCCGCGTTCGCGCCGAAAAGAAAAGGTAGCGGTCCGTTGATGATATTCTTACCTTGTAATTCGCCAGGTAAAACTTGTTGGATCAACTTTTGATTGTTGTAGTCGTATTCGAAGATACTCTTCCCGTCACATACCCAGTATTCTCCATGCACTCCAGGGATCGCCTTGTACGAAGGTTTGGTATCTGCACTGATAGGAGCGTGATATGAGAGGACTTCTTCGACCTTAAAGAGCCCTTTATCTGGTTCGGCATATTGTATTTTTCCGGTGCTGAATGTTTTAAAGGTATTGGCTGGCCCATATATGGTATCGAACTGCCAGCGTTGGAATTTAGAGCGGTAGAGATGTACCTTTTCCGTGCGTTGTTGCCAGTACGATAGAACTTTGTCGACGTAAGCAACATGGTCAGCTACCAAGGGTATAAAACTTGGTGCTTGAATCTGCTGAGGCTGCGGGGTTTGCAATGGCGTCTGAGCGGGTACCGTTTGTGCTTGTAGATAGTTACCGTGTATTGCAGTGAGGACTGCAAAAGCGGAAATTAATAAAAGGACAAAACGAAAATTATGCATTGGGTGATTCGATGATCTAACACAAAGGTGTAATCGGGTGACTGAAACTTAGATTAGTTGTCCCGAATTTTAGCAGGAAACCAATTTATAGGGCTAGATAGGTTTCGGATTAAGGGGCTGCGGACAAATCCAACCACAATACACCAATGGGAAAAATAGGCAGTCATCCTTCTGCGGCGGATCCTACAGATATTGTTTTGGGATTTTGAGTCCCATGTCTTTCATCAAAAATTTGATATCTTCCCAGACGTCACGTTTCTTGCTGGGGTTACGCAAGATGTAGGCTGGGTGATAGGTACAGAGGACTTTGATTTTACCTTGGATATGAAACTCCCCACGTAATTCACCAATAGGAGTGGTCACCTTGAGGAATGATCGAGCGGCAATGGCACCGAGACAAACGATGTAATCCGGTTTGATGATTTCGAGTTGTCGCTGGAGAAAGCCACTGCAGTTCGCTTGTTCTTCAGGGCTGGGGTTGCGATTTCCGGGCGGTCGACACTTGATGGTATTTAGAATGTAAATGTCTTGGCGCTGGATCCCCATTGCTTCAATGATCTCATTCAATTTCTTGCCCGCTCGACCCACAAACGGCTCACCTTGTCGATCTTCATCCGCTCCGGGGGCCTCACCATAAAAAACGAGTTTTGCGTTAGGATTGCCAACACCAAAAACAGTTTTGTTACGAGTTGCTGCGAGTTCGTCACAGGCGGTACATTCGGCAACCTCTTGGCAAACGACATTAAGTTGTATCTGCTTTTTCGATGGCATAGGTTTTTCAGGGCTTTCTAGAGTGGGTGTTTCATGAATCGTAGAGTCCGCAGGAATATTAGCTGGGGACGGCGGCGGATCCGGTGTTGCAACTGCGGCGGGTGGTTCTGTTTGAACAAGCGTGTTTGGGAGTTTACTCGGGTCCCAATTAGTGTCAATCGGTGGGTTGAGATGTGTTAGCCCAGCTCGCTTTAAGCTCTGCAGTCGTTGGCGAACTGCCTTGTGAAGCCTAGCGAGGTTCACGTTTTGGATTGGTGTGGAGCGAGATTCGGGCATCATGTTAGCTGATTGGTTTGGAAAATGTATCGATTTTACGTCTTCAAATAGTCGAATTATAACGGTTTAACAGGCTATAGGAACTCTCATTTTAGAGACAAGTGTAAATCTCTCGAAGCGAGTGGTTAAAGCTGTCGACGGTCTAGTTGCTTAGCACTATCATTAATTGCTTATGGCACTTCCCAAAGTAGTAATTATAGGTCGCCCGAACGTCGGGAAATCCAGCGTTTTCAATTGGTTGTCCGGTCGCCGGTTAGCGATTGTTGACGATGTAGCTGGAGTTACGCGCGATCGCATGACCCACTTGATACGCAACAACGAAGTGTTCTTCGAGATCGTAGATACCGGTGGGATTGGCATCAATGACGTCGACGATTTGAGTGACGAAATTGAAGATCAAATTCAACTTGCCATGGACTCAGCCGATGTCATTCTTTTTGTCGTCGACACGCGCAGTGGGATATTGGCTCTCGACCGAGAAGTCGCTAAGCGTCTGCGGTATATTGATAAACCTATTATCTGCGTTGCCAACAAAACCGATGAACCAGAGATGGATCCCGAGGCTGACGAATTTTACGGTTTAGGCCGTGGAAAATTGATTCGAGTCAGTGCTCTGCAAAATCGCAACCGTGAATTGTTGCTCGACATGATTTCTGAACGCGTGCCACAATTGACCGAAGCAGAGTTGATGAATGAGAATATTGAGCCCAGCGAAATGAAAGTAGCTCTCGTTGGTCGGCGTAATGTTGGTAAGAGCACGTTTATCAACTCGCTTACGCAAGCCGAACGTATGATCGTCAGCGAGGTTGCTGGGACGACACGCGACAGCGTCGATGTTCATTTTGATCTCGACGGAAAATCTTTCATTGCCATTGATACAGCTGGAATTCGAAAACGTAAAAGTGTCCGCACGGATGTTGAGTTTTATAGTACACACCGAGCCCAACGCAGCATCCGACGAGCGGACGTGACGTTGATGTTTTTTGATTGTTCACAGCGTATTAGCCAAGTTGATAAACAGCTCTGTAAATATATTACGGACAATTACAAAGCGTGTATTTTTGTTGTCAATAAATGGGACTTGATGGTCGAGCATATGCCGACGGAGCGCTGGGTCACGTATTTGAGAGATACGTTTCAAACCATGTGGCATGTTCCGATAGCTTTTATAACTGGCCAAACAGGCAAGAATATGAAAGCTCTACTCAACCATGCTCAGATGTTGTACAAGCAATCACGGCAGCGCGTATCGACAAGCTACCTAAATCGTTTGATTCGTGGTGCAGTTGAGCGACATCCACCACCGATCTTCAAAAATCGCCGCCCCAAAATCTACTATTGCACGCAAGTTAGCACAGAACCGCCAACGATCGTCATTAAATGCAACAATCCCAAAGCGTTTGCACCGGACTATCGCAGGTACTTACTAAGTGTTTTGCGAGACCAACTAGAATTCGGTGAAGTCCCAATTAAAATGTATCTACAGCGTCGTGAACAGTCAGATGAACGCGATGAGATGGGGAAGATTGGCTAACAGAGCCCTTGCTCTCAGCTGCTTCGTGCCCGCTGTCGTAAAGTTTTTGAAATTCAAGTCAATGGATTGGCGCCAGTTAAGGGAATCCAATGCACATTGAAGGTAAAACGAGCGGAGCAAATGATCCGGTAACGACGGTCGCTCGTATTTGTGGCTTGTGCAAGTTGATACGTCCCCACCAGTGGGTCAAGAACTTAGTACTGATATTACCCGCAGTACTAGCTTACAAGCTGTTTACGGGTGACATTTGGCAGCAACTTGTATGGGCGTTTGTGAGTCTCAGTTTGTCTGCTTCGGCTGTCTACGTTTTAAATGATCGCATGGATTATCTGGCAGATCGCGAACACCCGAAGAAAAAACAACGTGGCTTTGCGAGTTCATTGGTGCCATTGTCATGGGCCCCGGCGACTGTGGCTATGCTGAGCATCAGCGGGTCGTTGATCGCTTGGTTCTTTTTACCTCTCTCGTTCTTATATGGTTTGTTGCTCTATCTATTGGTAACGACGCTCTATACATTTTGGCTGAAACGGTTGATTATTGTTGATGTCCTAGTGTTGGGCGGTTTGTATACACTGCGAATCATCATCGGTGGCCTGGCAACGGACATTACAGTAAGTACTTGGCTATTGGCATTTTCGATGTTTGTGTTTTCCAGCATGGCATTTGGGAAACGATACAGCGAGTTGTTAAAAAACCAAAAAATTGCTACTGAACAAGATGCCTCGCTAAAACGCCGAGGCTATCAGGTTAATGATTTGGCGTTCGTGCAGACACTGGGTATCTGCACAGGCATGATGTCTGTATTGGTGCTGTCGCTATACGTGGACTCGACTGCTGCGAATAAATATTACGAATACCCTGAAGCACTTTGGGGAGTTTGTATTGCTGTGTTTTATTGGATATGCAATTTTTGGCTGATGGCACACCGTGGTCGCATGAATGAAGACATTGTGAAATTTGTTTTCTTGGATTGGTCAACGTTAGTTGGTGCCGTCATCGTTATTGCCTGCAGTGTAATCGCAATATGGCCCTTTGGTTAAGATGACGGGGTGCTTGACCATGAATGACCATCACGACAAATCGTTAGAAGCTGTGAATGCAAACTCTGCTCCGGCAAAAGAACTGCTCGCGGGATGGGGTAATGTAAATCCACGACGCGCGACGTTGTTGCCAGTCTTTAATACTGCGAATCTGACAAGAGTTGTATCTAGCAGTGAGCAAGTCGGTGGAGCAATTGCGCGGGGCCTAGGCCGTAGTTATGGTGACTCCGCCGTCAATTATGAAGGCCTTGTCCTATCACAGATTTCGCGGAATCGAATGTTGCGTTTTGATTCTGAAGCGGGGTTGCTGACTTGCGAAGCGGGAGTCTCCTTAGCCGACATTATCCAGTGCTTATTGCCGCGTGGTTGGTTTTTACCCACCACTCCCGGTACAAAATTTGTCACTGTGGGAGGGGCAATTGCCGCTGATGTCCATGGAAAGAATCACCACACCGATGGCAGCTGGGGAACCTTCGTCACGCGCTTTAGTCTATTGACGGCGACTGGTGAAATTGTGGAGTGTTCGCGAGAGGAAAATAGTAAACTATTCCGGGCAACACTGGGCGGTATGGGGTTAACAGGAATTGTAATTGATGCCACGATTCAGTTGACGAAAGTAACCACGGCATTTGTCAATCGACATCAGCAACGTGCTAGGAATTTGGACGAAGCATTAGATATGTTTATGGAGACGGATAATCACTATAGGTACAGCGTAGCATGGATTGATTGCTTGAGCCGTGGTGCCAAAATGGGACGTAGCGTCTTGATGTTGGCCAACGATGCGTGTCCGGAACAAGTCGCTAGTGGGCAGCGTCAGGGTCCTTTCTTTCAGCCTCGCCGTACATCGCGAAAGATCCCATTTAATTTCCCAGCACTCACATTAAATAAGTGGTCGATTAAGGCCTTCAATGGTTTGTACTACCGAACACATGGTACGGGTGACGCTGTGGTCGATTACGATAGTTTTTTCTATCCGCTTGACAGCATTGGTCACTGGAACCGCATTTACGGACGGCGCGGTTTTGTACAATACCAAGCGTTATTGCCGGCAGCATCCTCGCGAAGGGGTATGCGAGAATTGATGGAAGCGATCACCGAGTCTGGGCAGGGATCGTTTTTGGCAGTATTGAAGAGCAGTGGGCCACAGGGAATTGGTACTTTGTCTTATTTGTTTTCTGGTCATACGTTAGCACTGGATTTCCCCTATCGCGGTCAAAAGACCGAGCAACTATGTGCTAAACTCGACCAGATTTTGTTAGAACATGGCGGTCGCGTTTATCTTGCGAAAGATTCGTTAGTAGAACAAGCGACGTTTGAGGCAATGTATCCGACGCTTGATGAGTTCAAGGAAATCAAAGCGCAGTGGGATCCACAGCAGGTTTTTCGTTCAACGCAGTCCGATCGACTCGGAATTACTGGTTAATAGCGAATTAAGGTAAACAGAATTTATGGCACGACGCACGACATTTTCACAGCGTAGTTCTGAGAAAACGAAACCCGCTGCGCCCCGGATTTGGCTACCAGTGCCTAAACGCAAGTCGCGGATTATGGTTTCTATTATGCTGGGCACCTTGGTCGCCGCGATTGCGCTAAAGTCTTACGAAACACCGCGAGTCGAAGCTGGTCAAATCATTAAAGACAATGTAGTGGCCGTGGGAATTGACGACGCGAATATCTTTTTCACCTACGCTCGTAATATCGCACACGGTCACGGCGCGGTTTATAACGTGGGTGGAGAGCGTGTGGAGGGGTTTTCATCTCCGTTGTTCACACTCTTGTGTGCAGGTGTTTTGTTGTTTACCGATCATGTGGAAATCGCGGTGTTGTTACTTAACACAGCGCTGCTGGTCGTCGTGTTAATCGCGGTACAGGAATTTCTGCATACGACGCTTTGTATTGATGGTTCTCAGGTTGCTACGGTCGAGCAACCTGAAGATCGAATCACTGCGCGGCAATACGCATTTCTGAATTGGTCAACAAGTTTGTTGTTGTGGGCTTGGATATTAGGTAGTCCGCAATATGTCATTTGGACGACCATTACGTTAATGGATGTGGGGCTGTGGGCCACCGTGTTTGTAGTAGGCACGTTGCAGGTTGTCAAAGCAACGCAATATCAGCCTCAGCGCATGTCACAAGATTGGCGCGTCATGGTTTGTATTGCGTTGATGTTATGCACGCGATCCGAGGGTCTGTACTTTTGCTTAGTTTGGATTTTAATTCTGGGATGGGTTCGTCGAAGGCGGGTTGCACCCGCAGCAGGCAAGGTGCAGGCTTATTTGGTAAGTGTGGCGGGACCGCTGCTGGCATATTGCTTGATTAACGCGGTGGTGATTGGCGGACGATATCTCTATTTTGGCTATCCATTTCCCAATACATATTATGCCAAAGTATCACCTGAGTTGTTTTACAATTTGAAGTTGGGATTAGGGTACGCACTGTTGTTTGTGGTAGCTCAGCCGTGGGTTATCCCTGTGGTATTAATAGTTCTGTGGTGGAGTGTGCGGTTGGTACGTGGTCAGGGTTACGATGAAACAGGGGCGTGGTATTTGTCCCCGCCGGCGATGACAACGGCAAGTTTAGCAGCGATTGGTTTGTTAGCGCTGGCCTGTCCGGTTTTGACTGGGGGGGATCATTTTGAATATGGGAGGTTCTTCCAGCCGATGTGGCCTGTGCTTGGTCTTGTTGGTGTAGTGACGTATCGCAGTTTGTCATTGAGACGACGTTTTGCGAGTGCTTTAGCTTCGTGGCGGATTGTCTTTTTAGTGGTTTTGCTGAGCGGTACCATTTTGTTTGCGCAACAACCGACGTGGCTTAATATGTTGCAAACGCGAGGTCATAACACTCAGATGCGACATGACTTTAGATTGGCTATACGTGGACGGGCATTAGGCGATTTGTTAAACGAGTTTATGCAGCGGATTGAAATTAACGCTGACGTGCCAAAGAATATGGATCTCTTAGGTCAGATATCAGGTGCAGATTCACCGGCACCGATGTCATTGGGTACGCTGACTACCGGCGGAGTAGGATATACCTATGTGGGTAGGAAATTTGACATGTTGGGCCTTAATAACGTATCGATGGCTCACAGTGCAGGTGACCGTCGCGGCAACAAGAATCATGCGGCATTCAATAAAAATACGTTTTTCGAGTTGATGCCGGATATGTTTGCCGCACAATTTTTCGCTGGTGATGATCAGGTACCCGAGCACGCCGCGAACATATTTCCCTTTAACTTTAGTTTCTGGCAGGCGTCATTACGGCATCTGGATCAAGATCGACGATTTGTGGATGCCTATACGGCAGTCGTAATTACATTGTTTGTCCAAGATGCAATCACAAAAAGACAATCAACTCGTGTCATTACAGCGTGGATGCGCAAAGAAGTGCTTGCTAATATCAAATTGCGAACAAGGAGTTACCGAATTGAGTTTATCGCGAACCAACTGGGTGAATGATCTGAGAGATTCTCAGTTGTTAGCCACCGCCGCAGGTGGCACCCCGAGGCTTTTGCCGCCGTCGATGGCGATATTGGATCCAGTCACCATGAGCGATACATCGCTAGCTAAGTAAAGTACAGCAGCCGCAATTTCGTCGACATGAATCATCCGACCTGCTGCTCGTGCTATTGGGCTGGCATTGACAGTCGCTTGGTAGGCAGCCGCCGGGTCGCCGGTTGCTTGGAGCCCTTGATCCATCATGACGGTTTCACCGACTGGGCCGGGGCAGACAGCGTTGACTCGTATTTGATTCGAGCTATGGCATAACGCTAAACTACGCGTCAGCGCAATTAATGCTCCTTTACTCGTCGAGTATACGGGATCGTGAGCTCGTGGCAGCAGTCCGGCATTGCTTGAAATGTTAATGATCGACCCGCCATTACTCATGTAACTAATGGCATGTTTGCTACAAAGAAACGGCCCTTTCACATTAACGCCCATGCAAAAATCCCAATCTTCTTCGCTAACATTAGGGATTTGTTTGACCATCCCGACACCTGCATTGTTGACGAGGATATCGATTTTTCCTGAATGGGTCGCAGCCAATTCAATCAAGCGAATGACATCTTGTTCGACAGTAACGTCACATTTTGTCGTAGTGATGTTGAGTTCAGTGAAGGTTGTATCATCGTCAGGCGTAGGTGCAATATCACCACCGAATACTTTA
>JABHUV010000325.1 GCA_018658605.1 Planctomycetaceae bacterium
CGGGATCATTAAACTTGCCGTAATTAACAGCAACATATATCCGCCCCGCCACATGACATAAATCCCCATGGTGACTCGCCACTTCAATTTTTTTGACAACCTTGCCCTCCGCATCGGATTTAACGAGCGCGGTTGTAAAGGACCAAAACAAACTTCCCTGCCCGTCGCGACAAACGCCTTGTAAGTGGTGCTTGTACCGTCCTTCGCAGGCAATCGTTCCCAGAGTGTCGACCGCATCAACAACATCGACTGCGGAAAACACAATCAACCATGTGCACAATGTGCTACTAACCATCTGCCGCATCGTTTTCATATTAATCACTTTCCAATAACTCCTAATTCGGCTGCCGAAGCCCATGGGCCACCGTTGACTTCAGTGAGGACGAGGAGCTTCACGTACCGAGCTTGTTGCGGTGGAAATACAATCTGTTGATTGCCACGCTTTCGGGTAAACTCGCCAACGGCAACTGGCTTACCAAATTCTTCACCATCAGTGCTCACATAAATTTCATATTTAGCAATGCCACCATTGAATCCGCCATCCTGCCGAGACAAATAACGAAACCCAGTGACCTCACGAATGCGGCCTAAGCCGATAACAATGTTATGCGGATGCTTCTGGATTTCGGGAAGATACTCTGTGTGCCAATGAGTACGTGAGTTCCCATCAAGCGTGAACTTCGCAAGTCGACTACCCGCGCTGCTTTCGCTAGAAACCGTGGCAATTTTGCATTCTTTCTGCGGGATCAATCCTGCTTGATCAAACTGCATTCCCTTTCCTTGGGTCGGGGCAGGCCGAGTCGATCCGTACTTGGCTCGTCGATCTTTTTCGTGCAAAGTGGTATCACTGAAGGTTCCTTCCACCGCTGGTGAATGGGCTTCATCCGCGAGGACCAGCATCGCTTTTAGTACCGACGGAAAATCAGCAGCAATGTTGTTGGATTCGCTGATGTCTTTGGATAGGTCATATAACTCCCAATCTCGTTTAGGTCCTGGTTGAATAGCTTTCATGTGCTGCTGCCTCACTGCCTTCTGACCGCCAATCTCCCAATACAGATAAGCATGCTCCTCTTGCTTATTACTGGCACCGCCACGAGCACTAGTTCCCTGCAATTCATTCCAGAAAGAAATTCCATCAATTCCACCCGGAGCTTTGGCTCCCGTGATATCAGCGATAGTGGGCATCACGTCAGCAAAGTACCACAGATGTTCACTCATCCGACCACCTTCAATACGACCAGGACAATATGCAAGTGCTGGTATCCGCAAACCACCTTCATAGAGTGTTCCTTTAGTCCCTCTAAACTCATCTCCTGTTTCCGGATGAACATTGGCTCCATGTCGTCCACGGGGGTATTCTTTTGACTTAAAATAGTCATTGCCACCGTTGTCACCGCTAAAAAACACAATGGTGTTTTCCGCTAGACCAAGTTCTTCAAGCAGATCAACAATTCCACCAACTTGGCGATCCACCATGGTGACCATCGCTGCGTAACGACGTGCGGGTTCAGGCCACGGTTTGTCTTTGTAGATTTCCCAAGCGGCATCTTCATCCGGAATGTCAAAAATACCGTGCGGAGGTGTGATCGGAAGGTAACAGAAAAACGGCTCATCTTGATGATCTCGGATAAACTGTTTGGCACGATCAACGATAACGTAGTGCGAATACGTTTCACCTTGGCTCCCTCCGAGGTTTCCGGCTAACTTCAACTCGCGGCTGTTCTCGATGATATACGGTGGATAGTAACTATGAGCGTGCACTTGGTCATAATATCCAACAAACAGATCAAACCCGTGATCTTCCGGTACACCGGTGGAACCGCGACCACCACATCCCCACTTGCCAAATCCGCCCGTGGCATACCCTCTCCGTTTAAGCATGCTACCTATCGTCTCTTCATCGCTCCGCAATGGGGTGCCACCACCATTAACGCGAACGGACGTGTGCCCAGAGTGCTTTCCCGTTAAGAAACAACAACGAGTAGGTGCACAAACGGCTGAGCCAGCTAGCCCCTGAGTAAACCACACTCCCTGTTTGGCCAGCTCGTCGATGCGCGGCGTCGAGATCGTCTTGCTTCCCATATAGGAAGTCTCAAAATACCCCAGCTCATCGGCCATGATGTAAACTACATTGAGCTTTTCTTTAGCTTGCAGTAACATTGATGAGCCGATTGATAAAATCACAGCAAGCGAGGCTATTTTACATAAATCACGTAGCAGTATCATTAAAGTGTCCTAAATCCAAATTGATGCCATAATAAGTTTGTCTGATATTTCTATCTAATATATGCAATAATGTGCTCGCTCGCCCGTATAGAAGGAAAACAACGGCAAATCAGAAGGAAATAAATGTCGGCCACCCCGTCAACCGCATGTTGTCAACAAAGAATTAACCTGTAGAAAGCGAATGCATTGCAAAAAATCACAATCACGAAACTCTTTCCTGCACTCCCGCTAGTATTTGCCTTGGCCGTTTTTATAGTCGGCTGCAACAGCACGGAATCTCCCAGCACGGAATCTCCCAGCACGGAATCTCCCAGCACGGAATCTCCCAGCACGGAATCTTCGGACACAATCAACATCCAAAATATTATTGCTGAGCATATCGAAGCGGTCGGAGGTGCCTCGGCAATCCAAGAAATAAAAACGATTAGGAAATTTCATTCAATAATTTCGACCTCCCCTACCGGAAATGCTACCGGAACTTTCATGGAAACATTTGATGTAATTGCAGACCGGGGTCGAATAGATACGGATTTGGGTGTCTTCCAAGAATCCAAGGGATGGACTGGACAGCAAGGCTGGAAGAAAAATTCCTTCGAGCCTTTGCGGGATCTTACTGGGGAGGAACTGTCCATCGAAAAAATTGTCATGCCCGTGAGCATTATTTTTACCTTAAAAGACACATTTGGGAATGCCGCATTTTTACCTGCAACAAAATCTAAATTCAACGACCATGTTTGTGTCAAAATAGAAATTGTCGGAAGTCCGCTTGCCCTTTACGTGAACCAAAAGACCAGACTCATTGAGGGAATGGAGATTCCAAATTTATTGAGGATAACATTATCCAATTACAAGAAGGTCAACGGGGTACAAATACCTTACAAAACCAAGGCTGAGATCTTCACGGCGAACTCGACGTTCACGTCCGATCTCAAAAAGGTGGAGATCAACAGTAAATTCGATACTGACAACTTCTCAAAGCCCGACAACTAAAATGCCGCTTCCCTCAGATCAAACTATTAACGCCTTAGGACAAAGCGGCTATGCGCTCAGTTTCCAATTATTGGGCAATCATCAGGATGCCGAAGATATGACGCAGGACAGCTTAAATGCTCTCGTTGCAAAATGGGACACGTTTGACGAATCAAAGGCCTCAGTGAAAACTTGGTTTTTACAATCGTGCGCAATCGCACCATCTATTATATGCGGAAGAATATAACGCAGTTTAACACAGATATTTTAGACCAATCCACCGACCGCAAAGCCGAAACAGCACAACAACATATTGAAGCATCAGAACGCCAAGCAATCGTACGAGATGCAGTCGTTGCCTTACCACAGAACCAACGAGAGCTGATTTTGTTGCGTGATTACCACGGATTCAAATACACTGAGATCGACGAGATTCTCAATGTGCCCATTGGAACAATCATGTCCCGACTTTCTCGCGTCCGAAAACAATTAAGGCTCCGACTATTTGACTTGGAGGAAATTTACGAGTACGGAAAGCTATTAGCGGAATCTCGAGAACAAACGCTCGATCGCATGGTGACCGAAGCAGAATCACTCGGCGGCAACGCAATCGTCAACGTACGGATTGCGACAAGCATGGTCATACAAGGGTCGGCAGAGATGCTAACCTATGGAACGACCGTGATCCTGAAGGACTAGCAATCCGTGGTATGATTTAGTGGCCCTTCTTTTGTGGTAAACTGCATTAGGAGCCACCCATGAAATACTTAATCACCGGCGGGGCAGGAAATATCGCCTGCCAACTTACCCACCGCTTGCCATTATCTTCCGAAATACTATTAACGGATATTGCCGAACAGCCTCTGTCCACACCCAGCGAAAACAGCCGCTATCAGGTGTCCAGCATCTGCGACGCTCAAGCGATTGCGGAATGTATCGAGACCTTTCAACCCGATATAATTCTACATTTTGCATCTCTCTTATCGGGGCAAAGCGAAGCGGATCGAAAAACCGCATGGCACGTGAACATGCAAGGTACATTTTCGTTGCTCGAAGCCGCAGTTGCAAACCACGTTAATCGTGTTATCTTCCCCAGTTCACTCGCTTCCTTTGGTTCACCACTACCTGAACCGTTGCCAGAGGATTACCCACAATGGCCTCGAGGGTTCTACGGATTCACCAAAGCATCCGTAGAACGAATGGGGTTTTATTATCGTGAATCTCATGGGCTCGATTTCCGCGCTGTCCGCCTACCAATCATTATTTCACCGCATCCATCGCCAGGCGCGGCAAGTTCTTATGCTTCGAACATGTTCATCGAGACCGTTCTTCAGCGACCAGTAACGCTCAAAGTCCGCCCGACTTCGAACCCGGCCCTGATGTATATCGATGACTGCCTGCACGCAATTGATCTATTTGCACATGCTGACCGTGCCTTGCTGACCCGTAGTTCCTACAACCTCTTTTCGTGTAATCCAAGTGCCAGCGATATTGCCGAGACTATTGAACAACACCTACCCGATTGCACCATCGACTACGAAACAGACGATGAGGTTGCTGACTTAATCGATTCTTGGCCGCGGCAAATCAACGACTCCAGCGCTCGCAACGACTGGGGTTGGACGCCTAAGTTTGACCTCACGCAAATGACCACCCATTTCATTGGGCTATTGGCGGATACATAAGTCCATCACAAGAACGTCGGGGGAACTCGCACGGCTCGTGTAAACCACATCTTCACGATTCAATCTCCGCATCCAATACCCGCCGTTCTCTGGTAGAATATCCGTCATGAGAACATTGCAACTTGCTGAGCAAATTGACACACCGTCCGGTATCTTTCCATTGATTTATGACGGCGGCGAATTTACGTCGCTCGGTGACTCAATTGTGTGGACGCAAGAAAATCACTCGGAACTGATTGACCTCGCATTTCAACACGGAACCGTACTATTTCGTAACTTTGGAACAGCAACCGATCAGGATTTTGACACGTTTATTCAAGCGTTTGGTCTGGAGAATTTCCACTACCGACAATCACTCTCTAATGCCGTGCGATTTAACCGAACCGAGCGAGTTTTCACTGCCAACGAAGCCCCTGCCGATGTCAAGATATTCTTGCATCATGAAATGGCCCAGACTCCGATTTACCCAAGTCGCTTGTTCTTCTTCTGTGAACAACCTGCCGAAACTGGTGGTGCAACTCCCATTTGTCGTTCCGACGTATTGGTTGTTCGACTTAAGCAACAGCACCCTCAATTCGTCGCTGATTTGATAACCAAAGGACTGAAGTATCGCAACATTCTGCCGGACCAAGATGACCCGCAATCTGGCATGGGTCGCAGTTGGCGCAGTACCTTCCAGGCGGAGACGCCTGACGAATGCGAAGCGAACATGACAAAACTGGGATACACTGGCGAGTGGCGAGACGACGGTAGCCTCGTCAGCACCACCCCCATTCTTGACGGTATACGGACGCTCCCCGACGGCCGGCAGACTTTTTTCAATCAACTTATTGCCGCCTATCGAGGATGGGGATCTGATGAAACATCCGGACCCCCGATAACATTCGGTGATGGGACGCCGTTGGACCACGTTGCCGTTACCGCTGCCTGCGACATTGCGGACGAATTGACATTTAATGTTCCCTGGCAACAGGGAGATGTCGCATTGGTTGACAATTACGTCGCCATGCACGCCCGACAAACGTTTACTGGCACCCGTAAAATTCTCGCTTCATTAGTAGCCGCAGGATAGAGACCCTTCAATGCTAGCAACACCCAACATTCACGATGTCCAGCAAAAATGGTACGAAGGCATTACCCGCTACCAATGGGTTGTCCTTATTATCGCCTCGTTAGGTTGGGTGTTTGACGTTTTTGAAGGGCAGATCTTCGTCGCTAGCATGAACGAAGCAATGCCTTCGCTAGAGCCCACGGCATCGAAAGGCGATGTAGCGGTGTATAACAATATTGCCCTCGGAGCTTTCCTGCTCGGAGGTGCACTTGGGGGCATTGTTTTCGGACTTATCAGCGATCGCATTGGTCGTACTAAGACAATGTCGATTACCATCTTGTTTTATTCCGTATTCACCTGTGTATCGGCACTCTCACAGACATGGTGGCACATGTCGATTTTCCGCTTCTTAGTAGCCATGGGCGTCGGTGGCGAATGGGCCATTGCAAGCGCCATGGTATATGAAGTATTTCCACGGCGAGCGCGCGCTCATGTTGGTGGGATTTTTCATGCATCTAGTGTCTTCGGCACGTATTTAGCAGTCGCTGTGGGTTATTTTGTGATTGGTAGCGACGCCATTCAAACGTGGGCGAATTCCCTTGACATCGAGTGGTTTGATCCCCAGACAATTCCTTGGCGACTAGGGTTTGCCATCGGCGTTGTTCCTGCCCTGCTTATCATTTGGATACGCTTGAGTTTAAAGGAGCCAGACAACTGGCAAACCGCTCGGGCAGAAGCTAATGCGGGAAAAGGGAAAAAGATGGGGTCGCTCACTGAGTTGTTTTCCAGTGAGTTTTCGCGGAAGACTTTTGTCGGCGTATCACTTGCTGCCATCGGTTTAGCCACCTTCTGGGGTGCCCACATCTATGCTAAGAACGTGCTTAAAGATGCAGCGATCAACGAAATGGTTGAAGCTAGCATTTCGGGTGACCAGCGACACGACATGCAGGATACTTTGACTGGGGTAACAACCGACATTAAAGGCTCTATCCGCGAAGACATCCTAGCCAACAGCGTCTCGACGATTAAGGGGTGGGAGATGTTCGGCATGCTGATCACGGCCACCGGCGGAGGCATTGGTTTGATCGCCTTTGGTCCTCTGTGTCAGCGGATTGGACGTGTCAGAACGTTCATATTTTTTCACTCAGGCGGCTTTATTAGTGCAATGATCCTGTTCAACGTCCCCATGTCGACAACGCTTCTTTACGCCGCTTTGCCTATTTTTGGTTTTCTAACGCTTGGAATGCACGCTGGGTACGCTATCTATTTCCCAGAATTGTTTCCGACTCGCATCCGTGGAACCGGCACCGGATTCTGTTTTAACGCCGGACGAATCATCGCTGCTCCCATTTTGTTTTCCGGTGGCTGGTTGCAAAAAACATTCAACACGGGTCCGCTACAAATTGCCTGCGGTCTCTCATTTTTGTTTCTCATCGGTTTACTGATCCTACTCGCCGCACCGGAAACCAAAGACCAGGCTGAACTAGCGTAACTCGACCATAATTATTTTTAGTTTATTAACTTTGAAAGAAAAGATGACTACACCCGTACGATTTGGACTTGTTGGATTTGGCGCTTGGGGAAACTGTCACGCCGCTGCTATTGCACAGACTGAGAATGCTCAACTCACGGCGATCGCTGCGAAAAGTGAAGGCTCCTGCCAACTTGCCCGCGAGGCCTACGCTACAGCTGCGGTAACAAACGATTACCATGAACTTGTGCAACGCGCTGACGTAGACGTTGTTGATATTGTTGTTCCAAGTTTTCTGCACCGAGATGTTGCAGTCACAGCACTTGAAGCCGGAAAACATGTACTGCTTGAGAAACCAATGGCTCTGACTCTCGCAGATTGTGATGCTATCAACGCAGCGGCCATTGCCAATGATCGCATTTTGGCGGTTGGTCATGAACTACGACTCTCGTCCATGTGGCGTAAGGTTAAGGAACTTATCGACGACGGCTTTATTGGCACACCGCAATACTGTTTAGTGGAACTTTCCCGGCGACCCTATCGCCCTGGTGCTGATAGCTGGCGATTTGATATTGAGCGTGTCGGTAACTGGGTCCTCGAAGAACCGATACACTTCTTTGACCTAGCACGTTGGTATCTGGATACCGCCGGGACACCAGAAACCATTTACGCTCGTGCCAATTCCCGCCAAGCAGGTCATCCGGAACTACAGGATAACTTCAGTGCCATCATGACGCTCGATTCTGGTGCATATGCCGTGGTGACACAAACACTGAGCGCTTTTGAGCATCACCAAACGGCGAAGGGTACTGGAACTCGCGGCGCGATCTGGGCACGTTGGAGCGGCGCCAAAGATCGCACTCTGCATCCTGACTTCAAACTACAAGTATTCAATGATGAGAATGAAGAAGTGTTGGACTTGACGCCTGAACGCATCACCGGGGAAGTGTTTGAACTGCGTGATCAAATTGCCTTAATGGTGCGAGCGGTAAATGGTGGCGAACCAGTACACGCAACGGGTATCGATGGTCGTTGGTCGGTCGCAATGTGCGTCGCTGCTCAACAATCCGTTGACAGTGGCCAACCACAATCAATTCCCACCGATTAGGTAATTTAAACGATCAGTCGTTGCCGACCCTATGCGGGCATTAGATAAGGTGCCCGATACTCTTTGCTCAACATCGCGTTAGCATCGTCATTGTCGACAAAAGTCTCGGTGTGTGGATTAAACTCGACCCGCCCCGAAGTTCGATAAGCAATTTCACCTAGATGAACCAACGCACAACTGTAATGTGCCGTTTGGGCGTTGGCGCGAGTTGCCCCGCCACTACGGATCGCATTTTGAAATTCCGCCATATGCTCAGCGTATCCACGTGAACCACGAATCGCCTGTCCCTCGGTTGGTCCTGGCTTATTCTTCGGTCCTAAAAACACACTGAAAGCGCCACGGCGAGAGAATATCATATACCCCTCAGTTCCATAAAACACATTACCGTTATCAAATCCATGCAGCCCATATGCCGTGAAAGGATAGTTCTCATAGATCAGTAACCGGCCATCTTCATATTCATACGTAACATTCATATTGTCCGGATAATCGCTGGCGTGGCCGTGCAACATCATCCGACTACCACGAGCTGTAATTTGCTGAGGAAATGTTTTAACCCCCAACCCCCAGGCCGCCATATCTAAGTCATGAATACCGTCGTCACCAATTTCGCCGTTGGCATAATCCTGATACATCCGCCAAGTTCCATGAAAACGATGGCGGTTAAACGCGTGCTTCTTTGCGGGCCCTAGCCAACGGTCATAGTCGACGCCGCTTGGAACCGTTGCATTCGGCACAGGTTTCACAACACTTCGCATTTCAGCCGTCCAAGCTTTCGCAATCTTGATCTCACCAAGGATGCCAGACTTCAATAGTTTCTCAGCTTTGAGCGTCACCGGACTGTTACGCATCTGGCTGCCCTGTTGCACAACACAACCATATTTTTTTGAGGCAGCGATAACGGCATGCCCTTCGTTGTATACATGGGATATCGGCTTTTCGATGTAAACGTGTTTGCCATTTTGCATCGCTGCAATCGCGATCGGAGCGTGCCAATGATGCGGAGTGGCAATCACGACGGCATCTACATTTTTGTCGCGGATCACATCCTCGTACCGTCTCGTGCGTTTAGGTGCGACGGATTGAAATTCCTTGCGGACGAATCCAGCCATCCGCGCAGACTGAGCGTCATCAACGTCGCACAACCACGCAATTTCCACTGAATCATTCCGTTCAACCAACCCTTTGACGTGCAGCGACATGATGCCCCCACAACCAATAATACCGACGACGAGCTTGTCAGGTTCCACTGAGGCTTGCGAATAAACTGACCC
>JABHUV010000122.1 GCA_018658605.1 Planctomycetaceae bacterium
GGAGGGCCATACGGAAGCGAAAAGTTTACCGTCAGGGTCGACAGCCATTTGGACTGGATTGATAAGTTCGGGGAACATTTCCTCAGAGGCAAAGACATTAACCTGCATGCCCTCGGCGATTTGCATTTTTTTAATACCTTCGTCGGCTCCTAGGTATATGTGTGCGCCACCTTCGAGTTTTCCGGGAATATTGGTTTTCACAACGAGCTCTGCGGGCAAGTTATCATCTTTGACTTCGAGGTCACCACCCTGAGCAACGGCAATCACGCGTTTGTCGCGGTTGCTAGTCATTACATCAAAAATTTCCATTTCACGTTTCATCACATCGGCGTTGGATTGACCGAACCAAGCTAGTTTTGATCGACCACCGTAGACGTTATAACCGTCGACGACTCGATAGCGACTAAACCAGTAGTAGTTGCGTTCTTGCACGGCTGAATGGATGCGTTGGACTAGATCTCTTTTACTTGTTGCCAGCCCCAATTGCCCAAAGAGGGTTTTCGTGATTATGCGTGCCAGCATTTCGTAGCCATTGTTTTTAAGATGGATGCCATTGAGCGTTTGTGGCTCCTTGAGTGATTGATACGCGGCTAGAGTTGGGTGGAAGATGTCCACAAATCGGACGGATTTTTGTTGGCAAACTTGCTTCATCGCTTGAGTGAACAATTCGAGCAAGGCATTGTTCTGCTTGCCGTCTGGGAGATGGGGACTATTGAGGTCTTCATGTGCAATTGGCGAAAAGATGACGACAGTGGGCGCAGCTGTTCCGTTGTATTTTTGTGCCAGCATGCCATCGATCATGGCCGCTAAGTTTTTGCTAAATGCGTCGACAGTGTCGGCTCCGCGCAGAGCTTCGTTGTACCCAAAGAAACAGAGCACGACATCGGCATTGGTTTTTGTTAGCCATTGGTCAGCGCTACCGAAATTTGCCGAGCGTTGGCGGGCATTGACTTCATCACCGGAAAAACCGAGGTTGCGAAATACGAGCGAATGATTGGGGTGCATCGCTTGCGTGTAGGACTCCAGCCAAGGATAGTGCTGCATGCGATCTGCGAGTGTGTTACCGATGATGGTAATGTTGGCATTTTCAGGCAACTCTAGATTCTGTGCTGTCGTCGTTTGAGTAAACAAGAGACCGCAAAAAACGGAAAAGAGTGCTGTCGCAAGTTGGTAATGGTTGTGTTTTCGTCGCAGCATAGATCGCATAGATCAATGGTCCTGTTTTTAAGGGGGGTACAAAAATATAATGCGTATTTTATCACGTCGAGGGGCAATTTGCTATTAGTTGGGGGGATTGTTAGAAACTGTGGTTTTTGAATTTTCATACAAATGTAATCACAAGTTTGTGCGAATTAACACGATGGCGAAAAATCTCAATCGCCGCGATAATTTCCATTTTCGTTTGCCGCGGTATAGGTCAAGGAGAAATATTGTAGAATAGGGGTTTGTTTACTAACGATTGTTTGACAATTTACTTCCTGGATCTACATATGTTTTCTGCCTTGAAATTACTCCGTGTTGCTGGTCTTCTCATTGTCCTTACCATTGCCAATCACGCTGCGGTATTTGCGGCAGCGATCACACTACAAGTAACACCCGATCAAGAAAACGCCCTGTACCAAGTAGGTGAAACAGCTTCGCTAAATGTCTCAGTAACTGAGGGGGACAAACAAATAACAACAGGTGTAATTGATTTCAGGACCGACAATTTTCTGGAAACAGTCTCAGTAAAAACGGATATCAAGCTAACGGTAAAACCGGTGACTATCAAGTTGGCATCAGACAAACCTCAGTTTATCCGTTGCCATGTGACTTACACGCCAGCAACGGGAAAGCCAATTATGTTGACTGTAGCGGTAGGATTTTCCGTTACGGAAATCAAACCGGGCTTGCCGGTGCCAGATGATTTTGCTGCATTTTGGGACAAGCAACGAGCGGAACTCGCCAAGGTTAAAATGGCCAGTACATTGACCCGAGTCGAATATAGCGACTCTCAATTGGAATGTTTTGATGTACAGGTGACTTGTGTGGCACCGAGGCCTGTATCGGGTTATTACGTCAAGCAAAAAACAGCCGCAGCAAAGTCAGCGCCCGCTATTTTGTGGGTTCATGGGGCTGGGGTGCGGAGTTCGTCGTTAGGTGCTGCTGTGACAGGAGCTCGAGCAGGCATGTTGTCGATGGATATCAATGCACATGGCATTGCCAACGGAAAACCGGCTGATTTCTATAGAGCACAAACTAGTGGACCGCTAAGGGATTATCGATTTTCAGGTAGAGAAGACCGCGACACAATTTATTTCCGCCACATGTATTTACGGATTGTACGGGCGATTGATTTTCTAACTTCGCAACCAGAATGGGACGGAAAGAATGTGATTGTGATTGGTCATAGCCAAGGTGGTGGTCAAGCGTTAGTGGCTGGTGGAATTGATGCCCGAGTGACAGTGATCGCATCTGGTGTACCTGCGATTTGCGATCATGGTGGCCGAGAGAATGGGCAGATTAACGGCTGGCCTAAAATTGTGCCTTACGATGCAGAGGGTGTGGCCAACGCCAAAGCACTCGAGGCGTCGCGTTATATTGATGCTGTAAATTTTGCGAGTCGATTTCAGGGCAAGGCGATTATGAGTGTTGGATTTGTCGACTCTGTGTGTCCGCCGTCGAGTTGTTATGCCGCATTTAACGTGCTCGACGTAAAGCCGGGCAATAAAACCATGCTCAATGAACCGCTCATGGGTCATGCCGCACCTGCTCATATTAAGGATGCGTTTTTTGAATTTATTAAGCGTTCATTAAAATAGAATGCAAATAAATATAAAATCGACTCGTTGCTGTACATTACGATATCATTTTTTGATGCTGCTGGAACTCTTGGATTTGCGTAATGAGTTCTGAGATACTGGGTTGCCGTTTGGCTGGATCTTTTTCGAGTGCTTTCATACAGATAACCTCAAGTGGCGAGGGAATCTTGCGGCGTGGGTTCTTTTGACTTGGCAACAGCGGTTGGTCATGAATCACCATGTCAAATGTTTCGTGAATATTTTTTCCCATGAAGGGAACATCGAGGCAAAGTATTTCGTAGAGTACGACGCCCGCTGAATATACGTCGGTGCGTTGGTCGACATAATAGCTGCCGATGATTTGTTCGGGAGACATGTACAGCGGAGTGCCAGGACGTTGGCCTGTGGCGGTTAATTGTTCGCCGCGATCTTTTTGTTCAGGGGTTCGTTCTTCGTTGGGCATTCCCCAAATTTTAGCGACACCCCAGTCGATTAAACATATTTCGCCAAACTGGCCAATCAATATATTCTCGGGTTTAAGGTCGCGGTGGATCACACCATGCGCATGGGCATTCGCTAAAGCTTGGCAGGCTTGGATGAAGATGTCGAGCATCCGATCCAGTGTAAACTCTTCTATTGCTATATCATCATTAGATTTCACTTTTTGGATTTGATGAAATAGATCGGTCCCGGCAATGTACTTCATTGTGAAATAAAGGTTGCCGCTAGGAGTTCGTCCCATTTCATAAATCGGAATGGTGTTGGGATGTTGTAGCTGCGCAGCAATTCTGGCTTCACGGGTAAACCGTCGCCTTTCTCGTACATTGTCGGCGAGATGTGGATGAATTGATTTATGGACTACGATACGACCCAATCCAGCATCAACACATGTTTGTAGGGTCGCTTTACCACCTTTGGTCAACAATTTGAAATCGGAGTATTTACTATAGTCGTTGATGAAATCTGGAGGTAGATTCGCATCTGTGATTGAAAGGAAGATGCTCGAGTAGCTATCTTTTCTGGTAGCCATACAGTTATTGCTCTGAACAATTGGTGCTTCACGGGGAACAACTAGTTCGAGTAATATGATGCGTTTTAGTCGTCACGTAAACCGGTAATCTGGTTAACCGGAAGCTTGGTAGACCGCTACACATGCAAGCTTAGGATCTTATGTAATTTCAGCAAGACTATACCAGTTGGTTATTATCTTGGTTTACTGGGACGTTTGGATTCCACTTCATGGAAATACCAAACCGCTTCTTCTTCGAGTTCCTTCTTAAAAGCAATCCATTGGTAATACTCGAGCCATTCACGGTCGTGCAAAACTAGTGCGTCGCGCGGGATTTCGTTGAGAATGCTATCGTTCATCGTATAGGGTCCTTCCTATTAATGTGGTGAAAAGTTAAGTAAAACACTCTGTTTTACCCTTCTAATGCATATCTTCGATAACAGGTGTGACACGTTAGGTCACACGCTATTTATTATTACGAAAAAAACTGTGAAAAGTTCAGTGTGAGCTATGCCTTGCGTCTCGTACCCAGCGAGAAACCCGCTAAATGAGCGTTAATTATCGCTTAAAACCGCTTGGTAGATACGGTCGTCTTGTTCATAGAGAACATTCCATTGGCCACGCACAAGGAACGGATTGGATATCGTGTCCACTTTGCCACTGGACTTAAACAGCACTGGTGACCCCTTCGTCCATTTCAAAAGATCTGTGGAATTCCAGTAGCGGCGGTTTTCAATTTTCACTGGCTGAGAAATACCGATGTAGGCGTTGCCGACTTTGGCGATCGACATAGAGGCAATTTCCTCTTCGATCGATATAGCGGGTAATTCATTAGTCACTCTTTGCCATTCCAGTAAATTCTCACTGCTAGCTACCCCTAAGCCTTGCTCGAAATATAATCCCTTCATACCTCGGTATCCCAACCAAAAACGATCGTCTCGTTTAAAAATGTTCGTTGGCATTGTCGTGACATGTGTATCCCATTTATCTTCACGTCCTTGCAGCAATGGGTTGCGAGCGGATTTAATCCATTGGCCAGTTAATTCTGTTGCAATCACCACGCCGATGTTTTTGGATGTCATTTTGGGGTCGTGGACGTCTCGGCCAGAGTAGAACAAATAATAACGACTATCATGTTTAATGACTGCCGCTGGAAGTTTGGCAACAGCCCCGTCCCAACTTCCAGATGCGCCGACATCGACAATGGGATTATTCGATTGCTTCTTCCAGTTCACACCATCCTCAGAGACAGCTAATCCAATTCGTTCGTGCCAATTAGATTCCTTGGTGTCTTGTGCTTCAAAAAAACAATAGTAGCGATCGTTCTCAACAAACACATAAGGATTATCGACCGCAGTAAAATCCCAACGACCTTCACTGCCTCGGTCGATGACCGGTTTACCCATCGGCGTCTCGATCCACGTCTTTTTGACATCGAGTTTGACGGTGACTTTTTGGGCGCAAACCGATGTTGCACACAATAGAAGCACGATGATTATTAGAGGGATACGGTTCATGGGTTGTTTATGGTTTGCCGCTGGTAGCTTGAAAAAACTGCAACGTAGTCGAAAATACAAATTGGTGACTTCCAGCCGGTACACTAAACTGTGGCTGCTAACCGCCAGCTTGTCTATAGTTCGGGGTGATGATTTTTAGGCACTGCAGTGCTCTAGCTCGACAAAAACCATCCTTTTTCGCATTAGAAACGTGTAATGCTTGAGGTGTCACCAACATGCCAGTTTTAGTAAATCATAGGCAGGTAACAGCTTAGGGAACGTCCCACAATCACAATGGCGCTAGCGATCTCGCATAAGCGATTTAAGCGTTTTGATTAAGGTCGCGGGGTCATCCGCGGACAATGAAAAAGGTTGATGCGCGATTAAGGGCAATACTTCGTTGGGCATCCCCGTTGAGCCGTTTAGGTGGAGTTGTGCTCCGAGTTTTCTGATTTGAGGCACGAGTGATTTGTCCTGAAGCCAATCGGGCCATAAGCGAATCGTCTCAACTTTAGCATCGACGAACGCGGCAATTGATTGCGGGTTGGGAATCAAACCTAATTGTCTCGCCTCGGGTAATAGTTTGCGAAATAGCAGCGCTTGTTCAACGCTGCGCACGCCCACGATGGTACGTTTAGGGTCACCATGTTTAATGATCTCTGCTGTGACATGTTGAGCATACGTCGTGCCCTGTTCTTTGAGATCGAGTAATACGTCAATTTTTGTTTTGCATTGTTTTAACGCTTCTCGTAACTCCGGAATTCGTTCTCCTTGGTATTCTTTGTCAAACCAAGAGCCGGCATCGAGTTGTTTTAATTGGTCAAGCGTTTTCTCGGAAGCAGTACCTTCTCCGTCAGTGGTGCGGTTGAGTGTCGCATCGTGGAGTAAATAGAGTTTTCCATCACGGGTAGTACGAACATCCATTTCGACCGCAGTCGCTCCGACTTCGATAGCTCGGGCAAACGCAGATAAGGTACATTCAGGTCGTTCCGCACTGGCACCTCGGTGGGCAATAATCTGTTTGACGTGGTCTACCGTGTTCTCACTTGCCACAAGCAAGTTCTGCCCGGTTAGGTTCATGCAAATCGCAAGCAGATAGATGGCGATGTTTGCAATGGTACGTAGTCGGTTCATGTTCAAATAGCCTTTTAGATAATTTAAATAGTGGATTCCTTAGATGTAATATTCCAACACATCTTTTTGGGGGGACTTCTGCCGGCGTTCGCTCAAGTAGAATTTCAGCAATCCTCATCGCTTGCCCGCGCAGTTCAGAGACAGCCATCGTTCCGCTAAAACCACCACCGACGATTACGATTGTCTTCATATGTGTTGTTCCGATGAGTTTATTCTCTCAAGGTAAGTATATCGCGCGGCACGATGGCACTGCCGAAGTTGGAACTCTTTTGTTTTGACTACAACTTTCACAAGGATGTGTGTATGTAGTTTTACCGCAGATTTGGTTCAGCGATTGTCTTGGATAAAGCAACCAATCCATTTCTCGACGAACGATCGGATTACTTAAATGTTAATACGTCGCCTTGGTCAATATAGGTTGTGACGTCGTTAGCGTTGATCGCCTTGGCTTTTTCAAAACCACGGACCGTCAAGGAAAATTCTCCAGCAACTTGGTGCATCACCATACCGGCGTCACACAGTTCACGAAATCCTTCTAGGAATCGCACCGTGATTTCTGGTTCTTCACGACTGCGAAACATGACATGTGTATCAGTCGTTTTTTCTGCGTAGACTGCCAACATCCGCTGGGATGATTCAAACTCTGTGTTGTTACTTTTTAGTTCGATAATTCCGCGCTCTCGTGTGACTGACAAAATGGCTAATGCTTCAGAGCTCAGTTCGTAATCTGCGGTGGAACAGTTGACCAAGCGCATGGCGGCTAACTCAGCAAGTGCTGCCAGTGTAGGAACGCTAAACGTCAGTTCTTTCCAGATACCAGCTTGTCCCACGGCGCTAGCGAAAAATGGGGGAATAGACACGGTTAACTTGGCCTTTGTAGAGTTTGGAATATGTGATGTGGTTTGATGTAGTTGAGTACAGATTATTGTGACATGAATTGTAGACCGAATATAGTAAAGAATGCGAGCAGCAAGTTTGCACACATTAAAAATGTCCAAGCAAAAAATGAAAAAACGATGGCACGCGGCCAACTCAGTTTCAACCAAATCATCGATAACGGAAATAATACGATTATTGAATATCCTCCTAATCCTTGATATGCGGTCACGATATAAATGGACGCGATTGTCAGGCACCTACTAAAGATCTTAACGGTTGAGACGTGGTCTGGCATGTCTGATCCGTTTGACATGACTTGGGCCGTAGTCGGCGACAATCTTATTCGGCAAAGCGAGGCAATTCCCATAATTGGAATCGCAAGTACAGCTGCTACGCAGAGGACAACAATGACGATTTCGAACATATTTGACATATCCTTTAGTGTACAGATGCTAGTGTCCTCCGGCAAACACGAGTGGCTAATCCTCAAGACTGTCATAACCGGAATATCTTACGTACTTTTCGTATATTATTTCCGAGCGACACTGAAATCAGTCAATTTACCTCTCTTAATAACCTAGATTTCAAGCACTTACCGGTAGCGCTCCGTCATGTGAGTCCAAGATGCGACCGGCACACATTTTAGGTACCAGAGGGATATTTGTGATTCAATCAACAGAAACAACTCGGCTTACTCAGCAAGCATCAACGACACCACGACAAGCTGGTGTGACAGTAACCGTTCGGGCGAAACCGGTTAAAGCGGCAATGCTAGCAAAAAAGAGGTCTACCGCTAATATCACGGATGACCCGATCCGCATGTATTTGATGCAAATGGGAGAGATTCCATTATTGAGTCGAGAAGAAGAGTTAGCAGCGGCCAAAAACATAGAGCTATCATGTCGGCGTTATCGGCAAAGCATGTTGGCCACAAATTATATGTTGGAAGCAGCCCTCCAGATGCTTGAACAGGTACAGCAGGGAAATCTACGATTGGATCGTACGATTGAAGTATCCGTAACCAATGCTGCTGGTAAGGAAGCGATATTGAATCGCATGGGACCTAATTTAGTAACTTTGCGTACTCTCATGGAATTGATCCGCAAGGATTTTAGCATTGCCATTTACCGTAAAAATCCACGCCACATCCAGCAGGCAGCTTGGCGGCGGTTAGTGGTACGTCGAAACAAGGCAGTGCGATTAATTGAAGAATTGAATTTGCGCACCAATAAATTACAGCCTGTTTTTGAGCAATTGTGTGACATTCAACATCGCATGACAGCGTTGCGCGATCAGTTGACATCGCTGGATAAACGTAAAAAGAGTGATTCATGGACCGATCCAGCGGCACTCAAATCGGAGTTGGCTTACTTGATGAAGACGACGGGTGAGAGTCCAGCAACATTGGCTCGACGCATCAGTAAGACCCGTGCACTTTGTGACAACTATGATGAAGCTCGGCGACAACTCTCAGCAGGGAATCTGCGGTTGGTTGTGTCGATTGCTAAGAAGTATCGCAACCGCGGAATGAGTTTTTTAGATTTGATTCAAGAAGGAAATACCGGCTTGATGCGAGCGGTTGAGAAGTTCGAATACCGCCGTGGATATAAATTTTCGACTTACGCAACTTGGTGGATTCGACAAGCGATCACTCGATCTGTTGCGGACCAAAGCCGTACGATTCGAGTGCCTGTGCATATGGTTGAGGTGATGACACGGGTTCGTAACGTAACTCAAAAATTAGTGCAGGACATTGGACGTGAGCCTTCGGCTGAGGATATTGCAGAGAACAGTGATTTGACTATCGATGAAGTGCTGTGTTTGCAAAAGATGCTCAAGCAACCACTGTCGCTGGATCAACCGATGGGTGATAGCGAGAATAATGAGTTTGGTGATTTCATCAAAGACCATCGCTTCTACGATCCACTGTCAAATGCTAATCAACAAGCGCTCAAATCACATTTGGGCGAAGCAATGGAGATTCTGAGTTGGCGTGAGCGCGAAATCTTGAAATTACGATTTGGTTTGGCTGATGGGTATTCCTATACGCTGGAAGAAGTCGGCCGGATTTTTCAAGTCACTCGCGAACGAATCCGTCAAATCGAATGTAAAGCGATGAATAAATTGCAACAACCATTCCGTTCTAAGAAGCTGCAGTCGTTCTTGGATTAGTATTAAGCAGCGATCAGGGGTAGCAAAAGGTGCCAAGTAAACGCTAGTCGCTGCCCGTTGCCACCTATTGCAAACCGGCGGCATTGGATATTATGGCAAAGATATGGCATCGTTAGCATCATTTTACACCGCAGATCGTAAAGGTCTCTCGTTTGAACTGTTTCCACCAAAGACAGCAAAGGGTGAGGCTGCGCTGCTCAAGCACGTCGAACGTCTGAATGAATTTAAGCCAGACTATGTTACCTGTACTTATGGCGCCGGAGGTTCGACGCGGGGCAAGACACTAGACATTGTTTCAGCGGTAAAGCAACAGTTTAACGTGCCGGTTGCATCGCATTTAACTTGTGTTGGTAGCACACGCGAGGATTTGCGACAGTATTTGAATGACGTTGAGCGACGAGACATTGACTTTGTGGTAGCGCTGCGAGGAGATCCACCACAGGGCGCCACGACATTCAAAGCGGTTGAGGGCGGGTTGCAATATGCGAATGAACTTGTCGAATTGATTAATGGCGAGTTTCCCAACTTGGGGGTTGCCGTTGCCGGATATCCCGAAGTGCATCAAGAAGCGCCATCCGCCGACATTGATCTTGATAATTTGAAACGCAAAGTGGACTGCGGTGCGGATATTGTTATTACCCAGCTATTTTACAGGACGGAAGACTATTTTGATTTTTGCGATCGCTGTGTTGCAGCAGGAATCACAATCCCGATTGTTCCGGGTATTTTGCCGGTAATCAACCTTGCTCAAATCCAACGTATTACATCGATGTGTGGGGCTAAACTACCACAGACGTTTGTGGATCGATTAAGCGAACACTGTGACGATGACGATTGGCAATTCAAGATCGGCGTTGAGTTTGCGACTACCCAGGTGAGTGAACTGTTAGCCACAGGCGCTCCTGGCGTGCACTTTTACGTGCTCAATAAATCTCAAGTAACGGCTGAAGTTTTAACGCAGGTTGGCTGGCGTAGCGAGTAAGAAGAATAGGTCTGCTGATAATGATTGTCAGCAATTACTTGTCTTGGATCTCAGCTAACAATTGTTCGACATCATTGCTGGCTACGTTCCACATGCGGTTGAGCATTTCACGAGCGTCGACATAGTCATAATTTTCGATATCGCCAACAATGCCATTTAGTGGCTGCGGTGAATCTAGGCTGTCTTCGACTTGTCTCACAAATTCGGTCATGTCTTGGGAAAGTTCGCAGGCTTGGTCCAGATGCATTTGACCGCGGGTGATGGCACTCATTTGGTTGGGAAAAAGTTCTTGATCAATGAGATCGGGTGAGATGAGTTCGATGATCGCCGTTTCCACTCCGCCAGCATGTTGATCACCTCGTTCACCAGAGAATTGAATTAGCGGTTCGTGTAGCCAGCGAAATTTATTATGTTCACAACCACTAATACGAATTCCTTCTTTGATTGCGTTGCGGTGAACAATCGAACCATGGACGTCGACAACATAGAGGCCCGTGGGTTGGAGCCAATTCATTAGCGCGTCGGCGTACCCAGCAACGTATTGAATCAGTAAGCCAGGCGTGATGTCGATACTCAGTCCGAAAGGGAGTCCCCAAGTGAGGTGTCCGTATTCCAATGGGGGAGCGATGACTAGCTCGGGAATGCGTTTTTGGATTTGGTCGAGGACGGCATAGCTTTGCAGGGTGTCGGTTGCCAAAGGTAAATGTGGGCCGTGTTCTTCAACCGCCGTATCAACGCTAAAGCAGGCGATGCTGTTGGCCTTGGGTGCGGGCCATTCGCGTTTGGGTAATTCGATGACGACGAGGTCTGTTTCGAGTTGTTGTCGTTGAGTGCTGTCGGCAAGGTAGGGGAAACAGTGTTGGATACGAGCGAGCAATTCGCCTTTCAGGACAGGATTCATGGCTTCGTGGTACAGAGGTGGCAAGACGAGAGGGCCTAGTTCTTCGATAACTTCCGCTGGCGTGCCGATAGAGACGATGGGCAGGACAGGGCACTCATAACGAATACGATCTTTGAGTTTGGGAAGTGAGTAACTGGTGAGCAGTGGCCCATCGTTGATTTTCTTAGGTAGGCAGAATGAGCATTTAGTCATGTCAAGTATCAGGTTCGGTTAGGAGTGGCTCGGCAAATCGAAATAGGGAGATCTCGATTTTCTGAGCCCATCTTCAGGGAATTGGTTTTTGGTGGTAGGATGGCACTTAATCGTTACTAAATTGTGTTCAAAGCATAACACAATCTGAGCGATGGATGCCACTGACAAGCGGGGTCCTAAAATAGATAGTAGTGTTAGAGAGTTTAAAAAGGAATGTAACAAACGATGTTTAGTTCGATGGAGATGGCTGCGCCAGATGCAATATTAGGCCTTAATGCAGCATTTAACAGTGACGAGAATCCAAACAAGATCAATCTTGGTGTTGGCGTTTACAAAGATGAAACAGGAATTACTCCGATTCTTGAGTGCGTTAAGCAAGCAGAGCGGATGTTGATGGAATCTGAAAATAGTAAATCCTATCTTGGCATTGATGGTTTACCTGAATATGCCAAGCTTGTCAGGCAGACATTGTTTGGCAGTGAGGTTGATATGTCAACAATGGTGACTCTGCAGACGCCAGGCGGTACGGGGGCATTACGAGTCGCGGGCGATTTTTTGAAATCGAAAGCTGGGGCCAGTCGAATTTGGTTGAGCAATCCTACTTGGGCTAATCATGGCGCTGTATTTTCTGCTGCGGGACTCGCAACGGATAGTTATCGCTATTTAGGTGAATGCGGCAAAGCATTAGATTTTACGGGGATGATGGAGAGTATCGCAGCGATACCCGCTGGCGATGTTATTTGTTTGCATGCGTGTTGTCATAATCCGACAGGCGTAGATCCAACGGCAGAGCAATGGCGCGAAATTGCAGCAGCATGTGCGGCTGGCGGAGTTTTACCGTTGATTGATTTTGCTTATCAGGGATTTGCTAATGGTATTCGAGAGGACGCTGCGGCGCTGCAGCCTTTTTTGAACAGTGGCAATGAGTTCATGGTTTGCAGCAGTTTTTCGAAAAACTTTGGTTTGTATGCCGAACGAGTAGGTGCGTTGACAATTGTTTCTCAAGACAGTGCTACTGCCGCGGTTACTTTGAGCCATGCGAAGAAAGCGGTACGGACGAACTACAGCAATCCGCCGAAGCATGGTGGAGCGATAGTAGCGACGGTACTAGGTTCGACTGAGTTGACGGCATTATGGGAATCGGAAGTTGCAGCGATGCGAGATCGGATTAACGGGCTGCGTCAAGAATTTGTGGCGGCGATGGTTTCTCGTCAGTGCAATGTTGACTTCTCATTTATTCAGGACCAACGCGGGATGTTTTCATTTTCTGGGTTGAATCCGATGCAAGTCGATCAATTACGTAAAGAACATTCGATATATATTGTGGGTAGTGGGCGTATTAATGTAGCGGGCCTTAATAGCAGTAATATTCAAGTACTTTGCGACGCAATTATTGAAGTATTATAGTTTTTGATAGAGAGCTTGCTAGTTACGATTGGTTAGTTAAAATCAGGGAATTGATAGGAAGCCAGAGTGGCGGAATTGGCAGACGCGCTGGATTCAAAATCCAGTTGTCGCAAGACAGTGAGGGTTCGAGTCCCTCCTCTGGTACTCGTAAAAACGGTTGCAACTCTAGCGAGTTTCAGCCGTTTTTTCGTGCCTGTAAGCGGCGAATTAATTCATTTGCCTCCGTCCCGA
>JABHUV010000199.1 GCA_018658605.1 Planctomycetaceae bacterium
CGGCGCCAACTAGTAAATTCGCGTCGTTGGGCTTGGGAAGGGACTGCACAACCTGTGCAATAGCTGCTTGTGGCAGCTTCCCGGCTCAGCCCGCGCAACTTGCATAATCAACCAATCGTTTTTTCTTACCCCATAAACCCATTGAATTACTTTTCTCACTGATAGATACACGAGACTCTAGATAACTGGTGTCAACATTGACACAATCACTGTAGACGCTATTATATCGATTGATTAGGAACCTGCGGTAGACGACATCATATATTTCAATTGAAAGTTGCGCGGATTATATCCGCGATTTTGATTATGCCTGAATTTATTATCCCACTGTTAGCGCTTACTGCTATGGAGATTGTACTTGGCATCGACAATATCGTCTTCATCGCGATCCTCACCGGGCGTCTCCCCGCGACAAAACAGGCTCTTGGACGCAACCTAGGCCTAATCATCGCACTTGCTACACGCGTCGCTCTATTGTCCGTTCTCTACTGGATCAATACCGGCGATGTATTTGAAGGTGCGATTTTTGAACTCGAATCCTTACATATCGACGTCCATGGCGTTTTTAATGCAATTTCCAACGGTGAAATTAGATTGCTAGACGATGATTTTGCAAGAATGAACGAGATCACAGCAAAAGATATCATTATGTTTCTTGGTGGGATCTTTCTGATAGGAAAGAGCGTTCATGAAATACATCAAAAGTTCAGCGACTCAGATACGAGTCAACCTAGCAATAAGAAGGTTACGTTTGGTGCGGTCCTACTACAAGTCGCATTACTTGATATCGTTTTCTCTCTCGACTCAGTCATCACCGCCGTTGGAATGGCCCGCCAATTATGGGTGATGATTACTGCGATGGTAATTGCCATGCTAGTTATGCTCATATTTGCCAAACGTATTGCTGATTTTATTGAGAGTAACCCTACGTTAAAAATGCTTGCCCTGAGTTTTTTAATCCTCATCGGTGTCATGCTGGTGGCGGAATCAATGGGAACACATTTCAACAAGGGCTATATCTACTTTGCGATGGCATTCTCTCTTGGTGTAGAATTTCTCAATCTACGATTACATAACAAAAAAAAGAGCAAGCTGGCGCGTGCCGCAGAGAACACAAACTAACACCTTAAGCTGACAGCTGAAGACGCTGTTTGATCACTTCCAGGTGTAACAATCGCCTTAATCGCCAATGCCAACAAACCTAGCGCGATACCAATTAGTATTACGTAAATACGGGATTTCCAAGATTTCCGGAGCATGGTCATCGATTATTCCCCCTTTGTGGTTTTTTTAATTCCGCAAGATACGCCACAACACTTACCAGCTCCTCGATAGTCATAACCTTCTGCAAATCTGCTGGCATGAGAGATATCCCTGTTTTTTTGATCTCTTCAATTTCCGTAACGGCAATTACTCGGTCGATTCCGTCCGCATTGCGGACAACAACTTCCTCATCGCTGCGGCTCACCAAAATTCCCGATAAAATGTTTCCGCTATCCAGCACGATCGCGTACGTTTCGTAATTATGACTTATACCCGCGCTTGGATCCAAAATTGAAACGAACATTGCCTCTTTTGAAAGTTTGCTACCGATTTCGCTCAAACTAGGCCCAATTTCTTTACCAACTCCGCCTACCTTATGGCATTTAATACAATTCCCTTTGTTGGCAAATATCACCTTGCCGGCCACAGGATCTCCTGGGATTCGTATTAGTTCACTGACCGGCGGCAACGGCGTCGCGTTGGCGGTCGTGGGGAGCGTAACCAGTTCCTTGGCGGACTTTACAATATCAGGATCGGAGCTCGCAAACAGCGCTGTTCCTGTGCCAAACATTAATTCTTCCGCGATACGACCGGTAGTCAGCAGGTCAATTAAATACCGTTGCCCCTGTTTAGTAGTACCAACTCCTTTAATCGCAATATTTCGAATTTGGCGTGAAAGTTGCGCATCAATAATTAGAGCCCTAAGTATGTCAGACCGCGCGGGATGTCCACCGAGTGATAAAGCCTGCGCAACGGCAAGCGCCCGTGCGTTGTCTTCGCCATGGATCACTTTCTTTAATAGCACTGATTGTTTAAAATCTAATAACATCGATGCCGCGTTGACTCCCATGGTATCGGTGGGCAAAGAAATCGTTAGTTCTAATAATTCTGGAATCGCCTCGCGAATGCCAAATGTTTTAACGAGCTCCAAATATCGGGGCGTTCCCTCAATTGTTTCTAAATGTCTACCGATTGCCGCTTTCCATTTATCATTAGCGGAAACGTCATATCGCTTGAGACGAAGCAAGGTCTCAACTATTAGCTTGTCTTTACTAGGAGAATCCTGACTGGCAACGTTTGGCGACACGACCAGAAAAGCGAGACAAACTGCGACGAGTGCTGAGCATGGGTAAACGGTTATTTTGCAGTGCGTCATAGTAATTATTCTTGCCCCATTATCGCAGTTGCCCTAACAGAATTTTTTCAAGGGCAGCATCTTTTGCTGGACCGGTGTGATAATCAAACGCACGCAAATACCGAGGATGCTCCTCTTCCGGTGTATCCTCATCCAACAAGATATCTGCCAACAGCGCTGCCGCGGCGACCGCCCTACTGCGCCACACGATATCCCGTCCCGCCGGAGTACGCCATTTCCCGTCGATTACCTTCAACCAAGCGGCAAAACGAGTGTCCCAATGATCCGCCGCCCCTACCCCTAGAGTTTCTAAATACCAGCGGTCGTGTCCATCATGCTGAGATGCCATTACCGCCCAAAGTTGATCAGCTTCAGGACCGGCGATGCCGTGTAAGGCCACCAATGCTTCCCGTCGCACAGCAGGATTTTTATCACGAGCGACTTTGCTGACCACGGCGACAATATCAATGTCAAGTTGACGTGCTAAGCGGATACCAGTTTCTCGAATTTGCGAGTTCGCGTCGCCAACCGCTAAGTTTACGTAGTGCGAACCTCGTTCAGGGATTTTTCCCAAAAGCCACAGTGCACGAGCGCGGAGTCGTTGATTTTTGCCGTTGTACTTTGCCAGCAATACATCTTCAGCCCCAGCGCCAGCGGAATGTAGTTTTGTCCAAGCTAGATAGCGAGTTGCCAAATTTGGGTTTGCCAATGCACTAGCGGCCCCACTCAATGTTTCCAGATCGATTGGTTTAATGTCGTACGACGTATTTGGCGGTGCGACTCTAAATAAACGTCCTCGCACGATATCCCCCATGTTATGGCCACCGACGCCCGGATCGTACCAATCCGTAATGAAGATTGACCCGTCAGGTGCCGTGCAAACATCAGCCGGTCGAAACCACTGGTCGGCTGAATCAACGAATTGGATTTGTTTAGCCGTGAACCCAGCGCCATTGGAACGCACAGGATAGCTACGAACCGTGTTAGGACCGGCGTCACAATGAATTATTTGGTTTTGGAAACGTTGTGGTAACAATTTTCCTTCGTACAGCATAATGCCCGTTGGCGAGCCAGCGCCAGTAAGTAACAAGTTGGGCATAACACCAGGATCGTTTTGGTGCCAGTGCCGGTTGGGAATATCACTGGCCATTCCGGTGCGTTCGGCCTTCCATGCAGCGCCCGTCAATTCGTCTTTGTATCCATAATTACCAAATTCGATTACATAGTTGATTCGCACTGCCTTGTTACCGTCATCATCATTGTCCGACTGCCAAATGCGACCAAATGAGTCAACGCTGACCTCGTAATTGTTACGGAAATTATGTGCAAGCACCTCAAAGTTCGAACCATCGGCATCACAGCGGAAAATCATGCCACCCACATATGGGCTCATCGGCCGCCACCACGTCCGATTATCAACAACACGGTTGCCGTAAACGTCTATGACTGGTCGCCCCATTTTGTCATGGACAAATTGTCCCGTGTTGCCAAAGTTCCAATAATATTTACCGTCCGGGCCAAAAACAAAGCTATGAGCCGAGTGATCGTGCTGGGGCTGCCCGGTTTTCGTAAACAACAATTCTTTCTTATCCGCTTTGTCATCGCCGTCCTCATCTGTGAATACTAGGACATTGGGAGAACAACTGACAATAACGCGGTTTCCTAAGACACAAATGCCCATCGCGGAATCTACATCATGGCCCTGATAAAAAACGGTTTGTTTATCCATCACTGCGTCTTGGTCCGTATCCTCCAAGATCAAAATCCGGTCGCCCTCGGGGCGTTTACCTTGGTTCTTCCTGTAATTCACGAGTTCACATACCCACACGCGACCACGATGATCAATATCGAGGTTCGTTAGGCTTTTCAAGTTTGGTTCGGAAGCCGCTAGCTTTATCTGAATGTCTTGGGGGACACGCATCGAAGCAATGGCTGAGGCAGGAGATCGTGGGTCCTTATCGGAAACATCCTCCGCCAATTTTAGCCGTTTACGGACTTCATCGAAGTCATAATTCCCCGGCGCGTCGTAATCTTGATTTTTCTTTAAGGCATCCAGCGTAAGCGAGGCTGAGCCGACACCGTTGCTAGGGACTTCACCGTGTGCAGTCCATACTATTGCGTTGAGCATTACTTTTCGAAAATTATCGTCCGCCCAATTCCAGTGAAAGTGGCCTCCAGTGAAG
>JABHUV010000163.1 GCA_018658605.1 Planctomycetaceae bacterium
ATCGTGCGGCCGCTTTAATGTTATAAGAAACCCATGAAATCGTTTACTTCTAACCTACTTCGCTGCTGCGCCTGCTGCCTGCTATTTGTGTGTGGTTGTGATTCCGATCCCGCACCCAAACCAGACACCATCGGCAACACACCACAACCAACGACCGCGGTTTCTCTGAATCTTTTCACCGAAGTCACCACGGAAGTTGGCTTAGATTTCAGACACTACAATGGTATGACTGGTGAACTCTATTTTCCAGAACTGATGGGCTCAGGTACCGTTTTCTTCGATTATGACAATGATGGAGACTTGGATATTTATCTGGTGCAAGGTTCGCTTTTAGGCCAAAACACCACACTCAAAGATTCCACCTACCCACCTAAATCTGAACCACGCGATCAACTCTACCGCAACGACTTCACACTCGACGCGGCCGGTAAAACCACCATTAAGTTTGTCAACGTTACGGAACAATCCGGCATTCGTGCTTTCGGGTATGGCATGGGGGTCGCCGTTGGTGATTTTAATAACGATGGCTACCAAGATTTGTATGTCACCAACTGGGGTGAAAACCAGTTATTTCAAAACAATCAAAATGGAACATTTACAGATGTAACCAAGCGAGCCAGAGTGGAATCTCCGGAATGGGGAACCAGCACGGCGTTTGTCGATGTCAACCATGATGGTTGGCTAGACCTCTACGTATGCAACTATGTCACATTTGGTTACGACACCCATCGGCCCTGCTATCATTCCAGTGGCGCGGTTGGCTATTGCGGACCGCAAAGCGAAACACCGGTTTCCGACCGCTTGTTTATCAATAATCAGGATGGCACTTTTCAGGATGTCTCCGCTCAATCCGGAATCGCCCGTGTTTCAGGACCTGGACTAGGCGTGCTATGTCGCGACTTCAACCGTGATGGGTGGATCGACATTTATGTCGCCAACGACGCGGCAGCCAACCAACTGTGGATCAATAATCAAGATGGCACCTTTGCCGATGAAGCTTTGCTGCGTGGTTGTGCTTGTAATGCCGACGGACTCGCCGAAGGTAGCATGGGGGTGGATGCCGCTGACATTGATGGGGATGGTGATGATGACTTGATCATGGGGCACTGGGCCGAGGAAACCAACACCGTTTTCATTAACCTTGGCGATGGCAACTTTGAAGACCAAACCAAGTCCTTCGGATTGGGGATACCGAGCATTGGCTTTACCGCCTTTGGAACTGCGTGGTTTGACTATGACAACGATGGTTGGCTCGATCTATTCATGGCCAACGGCGCCACCAATTTTGTAGAGAAACAGCAACGCAGTGGACAGGAATACCCTTTACAGGAAGCAAACCAACTATTTCGTAATAAAGCCGGAACACAATTCGAAGACATGACCGAAGTCGCTGGCACGTTATGTGAAGGCATTGAGATTAGTCGTGGCACCTCCTTCGGCGATATCGATAATGATGGCGATATCGATATCTTAGTTGGCAACAACACAGGCCCCGCGCGACTGTTCCTCAATAACGTAGGTACCGACAATCATTGGCTGGGAATCCAACTTACCGCACAAGAGTCAACTGCGCCTGTTGTCCAATGTCGCATTAAGATTGAACAAACAGACCAACCCGTAAAATGGCGTGTGCCGCGCACTGATGGTAGCTACTTATCAGCAAATGATCCTCGTGTCATCGTGGGCTTAGCAGATTGCAACGAATCCGCCACGATAACGGTTTATTGGCACGATGGGCGCGTCGAGCGATGGGCTGACCAACCAGTAAACCAATATCTGACACTACGGCAGCAAGCTGGCGAGGAGGTGGCCATTGGTCAATGATCGTCGTTTACAAATCAGGGCATATCCCGAACCATGCTTATGTCTAACAACACTGGGGTTGCTGGGACTATTGGCTCTCATATCTGGCTGTAATTCAAAACCAGATATGCCCGACGGCGTACAGCTAATTGAAAAACCGGCACTCGGGAATCTAGACCCATCCGCGCAAAACAGACTTGCAGCGTTGACACAAGAATTGCTACAAAGCCAAGCTTTTGAGGGAACACCACTAACATTTCCAGAACTCGCCAAACAATGTGCAAATGTCGGTGACGCCTTTCAAAGCTACGGAATTATCGATCAAGCCATTGTCTGCTACCAAAATGCCATCATCCTCGATAAAACAGCACCGGCGGCGTGGCATTATCACTTGGCTCAATCGTTGCGAAAAAACGGCGACTTTGAGACCGCTGTCGCACAATATAAAATTACGGTCAAATTGCTCTCCGAACAAAAGAGCACCAACAAACAAAAACTTGCTGCGTTGTTTCGTTTAGGTGAATGCCAACTAGAACTCACGCTTGACGAAGATGCTCGATCTGCATTTCAAACTGCATTGACGGTCGGGTCGAATATCGATAATGCAGTCTGCCATCTCGCCATTGGCCAAACATATCTACAGAGTGATCCGAGTGAAGCCATTAGCCATTTATTGAGGGCCTTGGAATCATCACCACGAGCAACCAATGTGCATTACAGTTTGATGATGGCATATCGCAAAGTAAAAAATATGCGACAAGCCAAGTACCATCAGGAACAATTTCAAAAAGGCGAAGGTGTTGTTACGCTAACGGATCCTTTCCAAGCACGCCTCGAGGAGATGAAAGACACCGCGCGATCTTTCCGTATTCGCGGTGACAATAACTTATTTAAACATGGCAACGTGACGGCGGCACGCGACAACTACCTCAAAGCAATTGAACTTGATCCCGCTGATCCCACGTTGTATTTGAATCTCGGTGTCGCTTATTTACGTTTAGGGGACAATGAGAATGCCAAGCAATGTTTTCTGAAGACATTAGAGCTATCGCCTACGAATTCCCTGGCACTCGCGAACCTCGGTATCATTACTCAAGCAGCTGGAAACGCAGACGAAGCCATAAAGTTGTTAAGCCAAGCAGCAAAACTAGGTCCAAACAACCACATCATTTTAATGAAATATGGTAACGCTTTGTTTGAAAAAAGTTTAACTGAGCAAGCGTTACAGCAGTATTTACTGATTATCCAACGCGAACCTGCCAACCAAGAGGGACTAACGTGGGTCGCAAAATGTTACCTGCAGTTAGGCCAATTCTCCCAAGCGCAAACACACCTCGAATCAGCACTTGCTATTTATGAAGACGATGTACCATTACAGCTCATGGCAATTCTTGCGATGTCCGCTCCAACGGATGAATCCAAACGCAATCCTCAGCAAGCACGTCTGCTTTTAGAGAGTATCGACAGCAATAGTTTTCCGGCGGAGCATGCTGCTGCAAGCGGCATGGTCGCGGCAGCCGCAGGTGATTATGACAAAGCGATCGTGCACCAAAATCGAGCGATTGAGCAAGCAACAAATCAGGAGCGGGCAGATCTACTGCCACAATTGCAAACAAATCTACTGCGGTACCAAGAACAAATGCTGCCGACCGTTAACTAGCGAACAACGATTTATTGTTGGGTTACCAGCTCAATCAGCAGCAGCAGCGATAACCTCAGCCGCGTTGTCATTGAAATAATCTCGACATCCACTACAGCAAACGTAATAAGTCTTCCCGTTAAACATCACGGGAATCGTGCCTTTGCCGCCTGACACAATACACTCAATCATCGTTGCACCGCCGCCGAACATGCTTCCCTTTCGAGTCGATCCTAACTCACCCAACCGCGCATACAGCGTTCCCGTGAGTAGTTTTTCATACATCACAATCATGCGTTTGCCGTCGGCTACAATTCGAATCGAAATACGACCCACCACTTGATTCTGTGGATCGTTATTCACTAGAACCAAGCGACCACTGTCGTCCAGCTTGCCCGCAAATTGAAGCGTAACACCTTGAGGTGTTTTTACTGTTGCCACAAACGCACCCTGCTGTTGGCCAGCTCGAATTTCCAATTGCGTTACAAACTTGCCCTTACCGCTTTTCTGCACTATGGCTGCGCCCTGTTTATCAAATTGCCACACCCATTCACTCTCTTCGATCCAGGCTCCCTGCGTTGAGCCACGTCGCACTTGACCAGCCCCTTTCCACGTTCCCACATAATCTTGCAGGGCGGCAAGCGATTTCTTACCGCGCGATTGATCTTCGACTACCTCGAGTCCGCCGACATTCGTTGCTGCGAACAAAACGGCCAATGCGAACAACCAAATGTTTTTTCTCTTTGCGCTCATATTAAACCTCATTCAAATAACACAACACTCGCCGTATACCCATGCACTTGATTTTCGCCGCCAACCGGGCCAATTTCGCCTTGAGCAAAAAATCCAGCCAATGGAATATCGCCAACCGTCTCTTTTATAACCCCAGCATCATGATTGGGTTCTGCAAACAATCTGGTACCACGGCCATTACAGGTAAATAGTAACCCGCCGTTAACTTCAGCGGACTCATTTTTTACAAGCATTTGTCGTAATTCATTGCTGGCTGACTCCTCATCGCGAACTTGAAATTGAACCGTCTGTCCTACTTTGAAATAATCATTGACAACAATAGCACCACGTTCGGTATCTATACCTGTCACATTACGAATCAAGAAATCCCCCATTTCGTAATCATCCTGGTACTCACTAATAACGCGGCCCAAGAAAAATCCTTGACTCATTAAATCCTTGTCACTGGTCGGCAATCTCATAAACAACTCTTCCAATACCTTCATTGCTGGTTTTCCGCCCAGCTCAAGAACCATATTCTGCTCGACTTTCGTGACAACCAGCCGATCTCCAATTGGCCGGCAACCTTGAGAAACAACACTATGCACTTGAACTCCACCATCGATGAGTAACCCTGCAGCCCCTTCGCAACACACGGTGCCGTTCACTAGCACTAAATTTTTCCCTGGTCGTTGAAATCCCGATGCCATACCACCTAGCACTCGCAACTCCGGATAATCTTCTGCTAATTGAGACAACAACAGATCGGTGGGAAAGCTGAACGGTTCACCCAGAACAATCAACACCGATTCTTGACGCACCGTGATGTGCTCAATTGGTAATTTTTCCGTACCTGATATAATTCCACCATCGGAAACACGTTGCAATAATAAATGGGTTGTTTCAATTTTTGTATCCGGTAACGCAGAAGCCCAGATAGTAATCGCTGGGTCCCCTTCAATTTCGCGACCCCCACTGATAATGCTGTCGCCCACGCACCCAATCATATTGCTCGGCTGCAATTTTTCTTGAATCGCATCCGCTATTTCTTGAAACTCGTCAGCAAAATGGGGAGATACAAATACCATCGCAAGGTCGGGGGAAACTTCGATGTCTTCGATTAGCGTCTGACAACACTTTTCGATTTCCTCGGACCAATTTGCATTGGTTATCAAAGCGTTACTAAATCTGTTTGCCATTTGAATTTTTTTTATTCGTAAGGGGAAAAACAAACGGCGAGTGACCTCGTGTCAGTCGGGGTAGTTATATTGTTCGCTGTCCGGATTAAAATCATCGTTGGTTAAACCAACATTAAGTTTGATATCTGTATAAATATATTCTTCCGTTAACGGTGGTTCGTCGCCATCAGTTTCCGGCCACATCCACGACGCTAAGCGAACAGGGATATTGCGTTGTAAATCAATATCGACTTCAACAACGTGAAAGATGAAATGTTCACGTTCAATTGGATGAACCACTCGAATTCGACGGCAAGCGACGCCTGCCGATTGCACTTCGGACAACTGCACTTCACATTCACCATATTTTCGGTCGTGCAAAGCATGTTGAATCAACGTTGCCATCAATCGCTGAATGCCCGTTTCTGCAATCGAATAGCGGCTGCCTAACATTGCAACAAAACCATCATGTGGTTGTACGACTCGGAATAGATTTAACAATCCGCCTTCATGCGCTGTAATTTTATTTTCATTTTCCCCCGCGACCCAAATCACCTCTCGTCCGCGGACGACTGCCGGTTGGGTGAAAAGGATGTACACCGATAATGGTTGATTTTCCAGCTCATTACGAATTTTCGCTCGGGATATGTTCTTCTCGGTCAGAATATCACCGATTCGTTCTTGGCGGGTTAACGTAGCTGTGTAGTCCGTGATGGTTGCACTTATATGATTCAATGAATCGCGAGCAAGCAATAACACCGCATCTAATGGATGTTCGTTCTTCGTTAATTCCACATCACTTATTTGCTCAACATTTTTGGTCTGTTGATCGCGTTTACGTTTATCTGCGTCACGTTGTTCCTGTCGATTACGTTCAATATGGAGATTGTTAGCAAACCACCCACCAGAAACTACCACAACAACCAGCACCAACAAACTAATTTTCTTTGTACGTGACATCTTAGGTTTTACAAACGATGCGTCCACAAGATTTTTCAATGCTAAAGATAAAAGCAGGCGGTTCCAGAGTACAACACATGATAACAGATGTCGACCATAAGTCATCCGTGGAGTTTATCAGGTGAAGTCTGTAGCCAAAAACAACGGTAGGACTCCCACGCTACGAGTTTAATGAAAACCAATAATTTGGTATCTTCTTATAGAGCAGATAACCAATTACACCAACATGAGTGAAAACTATGTCAGCTAACAAAATTCGCTGGGGAATAATTTCCACAGCTAAAATCGGCATGAAACAAGTCATACCGGCAATGCAGCAAAGTGAATACTGCGACATTCAAGCCATCGCTTCGCGAACGCAAGAATCAGCCGACGCCGCGGCCACCTCGCTAGGGATCCCCAAGGCATATGCTAGTTACGAGGCGTTGCTGGCAGACCCTGAAATCGATGCTATCTATAATCCATTGCCTAACCACCTGCACGTGCCCATATCCATCACCGCTCTCGAGCACGGCAAACATGTACTTTGTGAAAAACCAATTGCCTTGACCAGTGCTGAAGGACAATTACTAGTAGATGCGGCTCAGACGCACCCCGAGTTGAAAGTCATGGAGGCGTTCATGTATCGCCACCATCCGCAATGGCAAAAAGCCCGTGAGCTTGTCCGAGATGGTAGTATTGGCACACTTAAAACAATCAGCTCTCTGTTCTCATATCACAACATGGATGCGAATAATATTCGTAACCGGGCAGACCTCGGCGGCGGCGGATTGATGGACATCGGCTGTTATCCCATCAGTCTATCTCGCTTTATATTTGGCGCTGAACCACTGCGGGTGTCCGCAATAGCTGAATTTGATCCAAACTTCAAAACGGATATCCTCTCAAGTGCAATCATGGATTTCGGCAACGGCACGTCAACATTTACGTGCTCGACACAAATGGCACCTTATCAACGAGTGCAAATCTTTGGGGACCGTGGCCGTATTGAAATTGAAATCCCATTTAATGCACCGCCCGCTAAGCCGTGTCGCCTGTGGTTTCAAAATCAAGATACGGTGATTGAAGAAATCGAATTCGATATTTGTGACCAATATACAATCCAGGGAGATCTGTTTTCCCGCGCAATCCTTGATGACACTGCCGTCCCTACGCCGATTGAAGACGCCGTTGGTAACATGCAGACTATCGAAGCAATATTTCATGCGGCAGAATCCAATCAGTGGGAACCGCTTATAAGCTCTGCCCCCCGCGAATAATCCCGACCACATCGCAGGGGGTCTTAAGGACGCCCAACCGCAAACCAATCCTAATTGATTAACATGAACCATAGCATCCATCAAAGTGATCCTGCACTCGCGAGCGGAATGTCTCGGCGACGGTTATTACAGCGCAGTGGGACTGGATTCGGGATGCTTGGATTAGCAAGCCTATTTGGTGACGCGGGTATGCTCAGTGGCCAGCAACGCAAGGAATCGGTCAAAACGCCATTGTCACCCAAGAAACCGCACTTTCCGGCGAAGGCCAAGCACGTCATCCACATTTTTTGTAACGGCGGTCCGTCTCATGTCGACACGTTTGACCCGAAGCCGGAGTTAACCAAACACGGCGGAAAACCGTTGCCTTATAGCAACCTACGCACCGAACGAAAAACGGGAGTTTGCTTCCCTTCACCTTTTAAATTCAAACGATACGGTGAAAGCGGCATTGAAGTCAGTGAGATATTCGAAAAAACCGCGGCGCACATCGACGATATCTGTGTGGTGCGCAGTATGCATGCGGATGTCCCCAATCATGAACCGTCATTATTGCTAATGAATTGCGGGGAATCCATTTTAGCACGGCCCAGTGTTGGCTCTTGGATCACCTACGGGTTAGGAACAGAAAACCAGAATTTACCTGGATTCATCGCGATGTCTCCTAAAGGGTATCCCATCAAAGGCGCCCAAAACTGGCAGTCCGCATTTTTACCTGGGATTTACCAAGGCACGTTTATTGATAGCCAACATCGCAATGTCGACAAACTAATTCAAAACATCCAAAACAAATCTATCAACCTTAAAGACCAGCGCCGACAACTCGACGCCTTGCGAGCCCTGAACAAATTGCACTTGGAACAACGTGGCGAAGATGCAGAGCTAGATGCACGCATCGAGAATTATGAATTAGCATATCGCATGCAAATGGAAGCCAGCGATGTCTTTGATGTGTCCGATGAACCGTCTCACGTTTTATATGATTACGGCCCCGGCCATCCCGCTCGTCAGATGTTGATCGCCCGTCGACTTGTCCAACGCGGAGTACGATATGTACAACTTTGGCACGGACAAGGCCAACCCTGGGACAATCATGATGACATCGAAAAGAACCATCGGCGTTTAGCAGGAGAGCAAGACCGCGCGATCGCTGCTTTGTTGTCCGATTTAAAGCGGCTTGGCTTGTTTGAAGAAACATTGATCATTTGGGGTGGCGAGTTCGGGCGAACTCCAACCGTCGAATTGCCACAAGCAGGTGCCAACCAAGGACGCATTAATGGCCGTGACCACAATCACTGGGGCTTCAGTATGTGGCTTGCCGGTGGTGGTATTCAGGGAGGCCAGGTCTATGGTGGAACCGATGATTTTGGTTTTCGAGCAGAAGAAAAACCAGTACACGTACACGACTTGCACGCCACAATGATGCATCTGTTGGGGTTTGATCACAAACAACTAACATACCGCTACGCGGGCCGAGATTATCGACTCACCGATGTTCACGGTGAAGTAAAAACAGATTGGTTAACATAATCACCAAATATAAAATCGATGATGCTGCTGAGAGACTCTAATCGCGGTAATTAAATTCATTGGTCATCAACAACAACTGTACCAACTGCTGCCAAACTTCACGGCTATCTTGGTTAGACGCTTCAGCATGTTCAACAAACTGACGGCTTACCTCTAGTTCTGCCTCGCTGGGCAACCGCTGGAAAAACTGTTGGTACAAGTATTCTATGCGGTCAGTTTTGGCAATCGATTGGAATGCACCACTCGCCACAAACCGCTGGACGCGTTGCAACACAGCAGGCGAATTCATCATAAACAACGCTTGTTGAGGGACCGTCGTATTGGTTCGCTGCGCGTTATGCTGATCTGGGTTCGGAAAATCAAACACTCGCAGTAAATTCGGTAAATCTTGGCGATCAATAAATGTATACACCGCTCGCCGGCGGATTGAGGTCGAATTCGTTAAATCCTCAGACAAACCACCCATCTTTAAATCTAACTCACCAAGGACCGCTAGCATCGAGTCACGCTGAATTTCATATTCCAATCGTTGCCGATTCATACGCCAATACAATCCGTTTTCCGGATCAATTTCATTGGCCGCTGAACGATAATCTGAGGACTGCCTATACGTAGCAGACAATACAATTTCTCGGTGAATTGCTTTCATCGACCACTGCTGATCTAACAATAAATTGGCCAAGTAATCCATCACAGCCAACTGGATAGGTTCTGGACACCGTACACCAAAGTCACTTGGAGTTACCACCATCGATGAACCAAAGTGATGCATCCACAGCCGATTCACTAGTACTCGACGGGTGAGTGGATTATTGGGCGAGGATAAATCTTGAGCAAGTTCGAGACGACCACTACCATTTTTGTATGGTTCGCGTTCCGGCCCGGTCAGCACATATAAAAACTGTCTGGGAACCGCGTCGCCTTTACGACCCGCTTGCCCACGAATGAACACTCGAGGGTCATAGGGATTCGGATTTTCCTGAAGAACCATAGCTCGCGGTGGGTTACCTGGTGAAAATGCTCTATGTTTATCAATCTTACTAACCAATGGTGCGCGTTTGTTGGTGTCGTCACGATTATAAAACTGCGTGACATTTTGCAACGTTACATCCGTGGGCGTGCCTGTGTCAGCAACCAGTTGATACACTTGCTGTTGTGCCGCCGTTAATTTTTCTCCCACTGACGTTGCTTGCTGATGCAACTCCTGTAATAAATCTCCATAAAGGCGAGCGAGTTGAATTTTATTTGACACAGATCTGTCGATAAACCGCTGTTTAATAACAGGATTTATTTGTCCCGTTTCTGTACCCTCTTCCAGTTCGGTAATCTTTTGCTTGACCACCATCGCTGCAGCAGCAAACTCTTTGTCGCCCACCGTTGCCAAGGCCTTCAGGACCCCGAGCACAGGATGATCCAATTGTGCTCGTTCCACTAACCACGCACGCCATGCTTTAATCTGACCTTGGCGGATATGAATCGATTCTACCGTAAGAAAATCCAACCCTTTTATTTGTTCATCATTCGGATTTCCCACTGCCCTGACCCAATATTCGGTTAGTTGATTGCGAAATGTTTTGCGAAATTCAGCGGCGCGACCTCGATCGTAATTATCGATCTCGGCCTGAATTTTGGCCAATTCTTTACTAAATTGAGCAAAGCCAATGGTGTCTTCTTCGCTCTGAATCAATGGCAATTCCGCGGGTTTGTTTGAACTAGCAAACACTCCGAAAAGTGAATAATAATCTTCCGTTGCTACCGCATCGTACTTGTGGTC
>JABHUV010000214.1 GCA_018658605.1 Planctomycetaceae bacterium
CACTAGGGCAGGGCGGTTTGTCCCCCATTGTGTCCCCCATTGATACTACTTTGATTTTCCCCACCCTATATTTACTGTGGTTTTGAGGCGGTTTCACCAATCCTCTGTGGTGTGCTTTCGTCCGTCCAGAAGCAATCTGAGTCGCTTCAATTTGTGAAAACAGAATAGTGTGGGGCGTAGAGGTACACTCCCAGTTAGTTAATAAAAAATACTACGGCTTGATATACAATGAATGCCAGAATTAATACAACCCAGACCACCGAGGGTTTCTTTTCGTTGTTGTTCTTCGAGCGCGAGCGGGAGCTCCCTCGGTTGCCCTTCGCGCGACGCGGGCGTGATCGATCAGGAACGCCATTGTCCGCCTCGAAAGCTAGTTGTCCCTCACCCTCTTGCTCTGCCAATGAAATGATTGCGCGGAAAGACTCCGTCGCAAACCGGACTAATGGGCGATAAGGTCGAAAATGGTACTGCAATGTACCTCTTAAAACTACCGGGAAAAATTCGCCGACGTCCTGGAAACGGATCCGCCTTTTTCCAACACCAAATACCTTAAGCAGTAATTGCAACGTCTCAAATATGACGTCGTACGTGACGGGAGGGGAGAGTCCAACGATTGGTGCGACGGTTGCTGCAATCCGGATGGCGTGCGTGGCGATGGGTGGATGGCTAGACTCTGCGTCTGAGCCATCAAAGTTTGAGTGCGGATATTTCTCAACGGCTGCATGCTCCGCTAATGCCTTTACGGGCGCGGACTTAAAGTCCATATTTACCAAATTGCGATTTCGCAACAATCTAAAATCGCCGAATGGAAAAAAGTTAAATACGTCACGTTGCGTGCCAAACATAGACGGACTCAATATGGCGTGCCAAAGTTGTTTCTGAATCTCTCTTACTTTTACAACGGATACCCCAGTCTGCAACGCGATTACCTCAGCAAAAACGTTTTGTTCAATTGGCTTTTGTTGATTGCTGAGGATTTCACGTCGAATCTGGTCCAAATCGTTCCCCTGTGCTTGCCTCCAATGTTCGCCCGCCGGCTTTTTTTCGGATTCGGATAAATCCTCCATTTCTGCATTTGGTTTCGTTGATGCGTTTTGGATTGGTTTAGATTCTCGTTGGCGAAGACCGGTTGTAGTATCAATAACTGTCGAATTCTGAATAATTTCATCTGATTCTGGATGTTGTGGGAGGTCTTTTTTCGATTGGGAAATCCCCTCCGGTTCATTCCGAATTTGTATTACGCCGGGATGAGCGGACTCACCTTCGGTCTCCGTGTCCAGCGATGGCGCGGCCGCTTCTCCGATACCGGGAACTACGGGCGTTGTAACGGTCTGATCTTTGTAATCGGATCTTAATAGCGGCAGATTTCGAGATTGTGCCCTATTGATGTCGTCGGCCACTTCAGAGAGTATGTTTTGCGAATCTAATTGCATTTGTTCTAATTCGGCGAGCAGTTGATCCGCCTGGTCATTCGTCGAAGATGAGGCTTCGAGACTATTGGCACCAAGTGCCTTTTCAGCGTGTTGCACATTATCGCCAATCATCGTGAGAGAAGTGTTGGATTCTGCCGCACGCGGGGCATTCATCTCGCCCAATTCATCGGCCTGTAAATACTGCCGTACATCATCGTATCCAGTAATTGTTATCGTAATCGAGAATTGTTGGGAAAGATCATGTTCCAAAATAGCAAGGGAACGAGAACGATTACACCGAATTAATAGTTTCGTATTGCTGCCGGACAAACCCAGGGTAATGGTCTTACCTTTTCGCAATTCCGGACGTCGCGAATAACCCGATGTATTGCCTACCCGCGATACCAGTCCCGAGACTTTGTATTTCTTGCCGATGAATTCCGATAGACATGTTTTGCGAGTGTGACTGAAGCGACTGGTTGCGACTAACTTATCCAGTTCTGTCACTAATTCAGTATTGTTCATAATGGTTACTTTGGAAAGTTTACGAATTATCACCAGCTAAAGCTAACCGGAGTAACTATATTTTAGTCAAGCTTATCGAACCGTGAACACACATTTTTAGGTAAACTGAAAAGTGTCTTATCGCTAAGCACCCGTAAACATGCCGTTTAGAATCGGGGAAAGACTGCCACAATAGCGTTTTGCAACGAATTAACATCTATCTAGATATTCATTAAAGCTCGTCATGCGTCTCTCAGAATTATCTTCGCCGTTTACCGTGTCAGCTATTCGGGCATGGCAGCCATCAACTCCCGGCAGTCCTGATGATTGGCGAACATCGCTAGGGCAAATAATCGTGGAAGTAGAGTTATCGTCGGGTATTATCGGCCTTGGTGTTGGCGGAGGAGGAGCGGCATCTATTCATGTAATCCACGACGTCATTCTAACGGAACTAGCTGGTAAAGAGTTCGTCACCCCACTTGATTTGCATGCCCACATCTGTAAATTCACTAGCTTTTATGGGCTCAGTGGTATTGTGCCGATGGCCATCTCTGGTATCGATTTGGCCATTTGGGATGCCTATGCAAAGATGAATAATTCATCGGTGTTACATCTATTAGGCGCAAGTCAGGACTACACCGTTAGCTGTCCGATGTACCAGACGGTCCTCGACGATGTAGCCGCTTTGCACGCCGTGAATCAAGGTATGGCGGCGGTTAAATTACATCTCGGAAGAGATAAAGACGATCCGGATTTACGCGCAATTGAGGAATTGGTACACCGAACACGCGACGCAATAGGTCCTGACTGCGAATTGATGTTAGACGCATTTGGGAAATGGAATGTTTCAAACACTCTCGAATTAGCTGATCGAATATATAAATATGATATTGCATGGATTGAGGAACCCTTGCTGCCACAAGATATCACATCATACGCGGAACTTTGCCATCACTCTGCGATTCCAATTGCTGGTGGAGAACACGAATATTTATTATGCGGCTTCCAACGCTTAGTGGACGCGCATGCTCACGATGTATATCAACCGGACGTAAATTGGTGTGGCGGATTGTCAACACTAATAGCGATTTACGACTTGGCGAAAGATAATAACGTGCGAGTCTGCCCGCATCGGGGTAGTGAACCTTTTGCCTTGCCAGCAATAATGGCGCTAGACCCGACCCCTTTGGCAGAATCCGGGCGTGGTTGGTTTAGGGCATTCGACCCTCAAACGAAGATAGAGAAGGGGAGGGCATTCTGTAATAATGGCTTAGGATTTGGGATTGAACTAACAGACTCCAGATGACGGCCCAATGAAATGATGCTTTGTAATCCACGCTGTTATTTTAACCCGTGCGCTGTATACTACCTTGCACCAAATACAACCATCTTGGACCAAATGCTGGACACCAACAAATGAATATACCCGCAAGTCTGTTGCCACCAGAAGAACCAGAAATAAACTACGCGAAATCAAATTACACGTGGTTGGTGTTCGTTGGGGCAGGACTCACAGTCGTTCCATATATTATGTTTGTCATAAATTTCATTCAGCGGACAATGAATCCGAATCTGTTTTTAGAACACCTCGGCAATGAAACTCAGAAAAGTCTGAATGGTGTTGAGGATATGCTGACCTATGTCCTGATGATATTTATGGGGTTATCCGTAGTAGGGATTCTTACGGGCCTGATTGGAGCGGTGATTTTGCTATTGAAATATAACTCGGAGGCGGGATTCAAGGCGATTCGTGCTGGCTGCGGTACGTCACTCTGTTGTCAGGGAATCCTCATTATTTGCGGCTTTACCGTTTGGATTGCCAAGGCGTTAGCGTTGTTCAACGGAGATGTTATCATCGACGACGTCCGCATAATTTACACTCCTGATCGGCTATATTCGATGTCTACGGTAGTTTTTTTAAATTCCGGAATGATCTGGGGTGTATGGATCATTATATTGCCTGTATTCATGATGATTTATTTCGCAGAGAGGGATCTTAAACGCCGTGAGCCAACACATATTTAATGAGTTGGCCCGGTCGTTCTAAGTATAAATCATATCGCTCATGGATTATTCCGTATTTTCCGATACCATGCTGGAATTGGTCGTTGACTCGATTCGCGAGTACTAGGGCTACTGTTATACGACGCGCGCGTATTCCCCGAATGACTGTTTCCATAAGTCGGTCTATAGTATGCGCCATTGTTCATGTTGTAATGATAGACGGGTCCGATCGACGAAAAGATGGGATTCAAACTCATTCGTACATGCCGGCGGTCCGGTGAAACGATAGCATTCGCTGTTAATTGAGTTCCTTGTGGTAGCCAACTGACGATAGGCATATATGCAACTTGGGGCTGCCGAAAGTTCCAGGGAAGTCCACCGAATGGCATCGCACCAAATGCGTTCTGCTGTAACCACATTTGTTGCACCAGCCATTGTCGATAAATCCAGTTGTTCATTTGCTGTTGCCGCTGACCGAGCAACGCACGTTGTTGTGGATTGAGAATATTCTGCAGCCCATTGATTTGATCACGATTCATGCGATCAACCTGTCCACACCAGTTTTGCCAGTCAACAGCATTATTAAACATTTCGCGCCCAGCCTGTTTTACAAATTGCTTTTCCAGTTGCAAATTACTCGCCAGTTGCAACTGTTTAAGAACGTCATGGTCGGCGCGTAAATCGGTTTGCGCTCCGGAGATAAACAGCACCAAAAACAAGGAACGGAATAGAGCTTTCATTTTAATTAAATTCCTATAAACCAGTGTTTCGATCACATTTTTAGTAAATAACCGCACATAGCGTGCCATGCGTGAACAGATTATAGTTTTCCATATTTAGTCTATTATACAAGTGAATGTATATACTACATGGCGAGGTCAAACCGAAAATGCGTTCAAACTCTGACGTCGCTTTGACGACACCTGTCATCAAAGCGTCCCAAAAATAGATCGTACTATTACCCCTAGCCGCACATTTATGTAATTCAGTGGTTGGGGGTAACCAGTACAGCAACACCGCACGAGCAAATGGGTGTCTTTTAAGTCGTGGACCCAACTTTGGCTCGCACAAACTCGCGATTAAGAACTCCAATATTGTCCGTACTGATACTTTTGGGACAAGCAGCCTCACACTCACCATAGTTAGTGCAACTGCCGAACCCTTCATCGTCCATGGTTTCGATCATAGATGTGACTCGTTCTTTACGTTCAGAATGCCCCTGCGGCAAATGTGCTAAGTGGGAAACCTTGGCAGACACAAAAAGCATCGCTGAGGCGTTCTTGCATGCGGCGACGCAAGCTCCACAGCCAATGCATGCGGCCGCGTCAAACGCAGTTTCTGCGTCTTCCTTGGCAATCGAATTCGCGTTGGCATCAGGGGCGTTGCCAGTGTTGACTGACACAAATCCACCCGCCTGTATGATTCGATCGAAGCTAGTACGATCCACAACGCAGTCTTTAATAATGGGAAACGCAGTAGCACGCCACGGTTCAATGTAGATGTCAGTTCCTTGAATACTTCGCATATGTAATTGACAGGTTGTCGTCGTTTCCGGGCCATGCGCCTGACCATTGATAACTAGGGAACAGGCACCACAAATGCCCTCGCGACAATCGTGGTCAAATGCAACCCCCTCCTTGCCCTGAATTTGCAGGGACTCATTGAGCACATCAAGCATTTCTAGAAACGACATATCGTCGGAAATTCCCGTGACACGATGTCGTTCCACGTATCCGGGTTTGTCAGATGCGGATTGACGCCAAATATAGACATTGTAATCAGTCATCTATTTATAACTCCGTGTTGCTAGTTCAACCGCTTCGAAATTTAATTCTTCTTGGTGACGTGTGGGAAGTTTGTCTTCACCGACATGCTCCCAAACGGCTGCATGACAGAAGTCCGCATCATTACGCAACGCCTCGCCCTCGTTGGTTTGATGTTCAGCCCGAAAGTGCCCACCTGCGGATTCATGTCGAGCAAGTGCGTCACGGCACATTAGCTCACCGAATTCTAAAAAATCGGCCACTCGCCCCGCCTTTTCGAGGGACATATTTAATGTTTGGCTTCCGCCGGTGACTTTGACCGAGTTCCAAAATTCAGCGCGTAACTCGGGTATCTTCCGCAGCGCCTCGGTCAAGCCCGCTTCGGTTCGCGTCATTCCGCAGTGTTCCCACATAATTCGGCCTAGCTCGCGGTGAAAGGAGTCTGGCGTGCGGGAACCATTGATATTCAACAGGCGTTGGACAGTGTCGTTACAGGAGTTTTCGGCGTCAACGAAACATTCTGCATTTACTTCCACGCGTTTAGGACTCGCCCCCATCTGTCCGAAATAATGAGAGAGTGTTTGCGGCAGGACGAAATATCCATCCGCGAGTCCTTGCATCAAAGCGCTAGCGCCTAAACGATTCGCCCCATGGTCAGAGAAATTGGCTTCACCAATTACGAACATTCCTTTAATAGTACTCATCAGGTTGTAGTCAACCCAGAGCCCACCCATCGTGTAATGAGGAGCTGGGTAGATTCGCATGGGAACTTCGTACGGATTTTCGGCTGTAATCCGTTGATACATTTCAAAAAGGTTACCGTACCGTGCTGAAATAGCTTCCTTACCGAGCCGTTTAATGGCGTCGCGAAAATCTAAATAGACGCCAAGACCTGTCGGGCCTACGCCGCGGCCCTCATCACATACCTCCTTCGCACTGCGTGACGCGATATCGCGAGGAGCGAGATTTCCAAAACTTGGATATTTTCGCTCGAGGTAATAATCACGATCTTCTTCTGGGATTTCCCCCGCAGGTCGTTTATCGTCGATTGTCTTGGGTACCCACACACGCCCGTCATTACGTAATGACTCCGACATCAATGTCAATTTAGACTGATGCTCACCGCTAACGGGGATACAAGTTGGGTGGATTTGGGTGTAACAGGGGTTAGCAAATCCGGCGCCCTTTTTATAGGCGCGATAGGCAGCTGTTACGTTACATCCGACGGCGTTTGTTGATAGATAAAACACATTTGCATAACCACCGGTGGCTAACACTATGGCATCGCCACTATGACTTTCTATTTGGCCACTGACCAAATCGCGTGTAACAATTCCACAAGCTACATTGTCCTGCGTGACAACATCAAGCATTTCCGTTCTGGTGTGCATCGTTACAGTGCCAGCCCCAATTTGTCTGCTCAAAGCTTGATAGGCACCAATCAATAATTGCTGTCCAGTTTGCCCGCGGGCGTAAAAAGTGCGTGAAACCTGGGCTCCACCAAACGAACGATTCGCTAACAATCCCCCGTAATCACGCGCAAACGGAACGCCTTGTGCCACGCAATGATCGATAATTTCATTGCTCACCTCAGCCAATCGATGTACGTTAGCTTCGCGGGATCGGAAATCACCGCCCTTAACCGTGTCATAGAATAGCCGATGGATACTGTCGCCGTCGCCTGGATAGTTCTTCGCTGCATTGATGCCACCCTGTGCCGCGATACTATGTGCCCGACGAGGACTGTCTTGGAAACAAAAACATTCAACCTGATAACCCATTTCGCCTAAGGTTGCAGCCGCTGATGCCCCCGCGAGACCGGCGCCCACGATGATCACTTTAAAATTTCTCTTATTTGCGGGATTTACCAGCCTAAGAGATTTCTTGTGGATTGACCACAAGTCTTGTACTGGGCCGTTGGGGATTTGAGCGTCAAGTTTCATCGCGTTAGTTCATTTTATGATAATTGTGTTTTGTCAAAATCAAAAAGGTTTAAGCACTAGTCCGGTGTGTTATTAGCTAATTAGTCCCAGCCATATCGCGAGCGGTATGGAAATATTGCCTGCGGTTATAATGCCAGCGATAGCTAGGCCCAAAAGGCGAATAGGTTTCTTGGAACTTTTAGTTCTGAGACCTAAAGTTTGCAAAGCGCTCGACGCACCGTGGTAAATGTGTAGTCCCAAAACCGCCTGAAAACAAATGTATGTCAAACTAATCCAAGTATTTCGAAAACCATCAATGACCATGCCGTAAACGTCAACGCCGTTGTTCGCCGTTACTTTGGGCGGATCTCCAATTTGATGGAAAGTAAAGTGCGCTAAGTGATAGACCACAAACAGTAAAATTAATAGCCCCGAATAAACCATGAACCGTGAACTAACGGTGGAAGTCTCATATTGATATCGGTAGCTATACCGTTCACCCATCAGGCCGGCCAGCGGTGCATCAAAAACGACGCCGCCGCGAGCTTGTTGGTTAGCACGGCACAACTTCATCGTTAATACGACGTGTAGGATAAAGACCGCCAATAATGCAATGCGAGCAACCCACAGCAACGGCCCCAAAGATTTAAGTTTCGCGGCATAGGTATTGAGCGATTCCGGACCCGCAAACACTTGTAAATTGCCCATCGTGTGAGCCATTACAAACAATATAAGCGCAATACCAGAAACGGCGATGAGCATTTTAGTACCCACCGATGTCAGTGCTAGCGAATGATTTGATTGTTGTCTTGTCACAAAATTAGTTTAGAGAAAGTTGTTCATAATGGAAATGTTTGGACCCGCCGACGTTTATTACGTCGGGTGTTAATAATCGTATCATGTATTGAAGTTAACCACCAATATAATCAATCTCCGGCTAACGTACACTAGTATTGTGTCGCTTGCAGCTCGCGCGGAATTCAATGACGGCAAAGGAAAAGCTAACGCCCATTCCAATCTATTCGCTGGTTGAATAAACCTATGTAATGTTAACTAAAAAATCCGGATTTAGTTCCCGCCGCAGGGAGATGTTGCCAACTTTACACGTAAAGTGCCGCTAAATTCTTTGAAAGGCAATAAAAGAATGGCTATTTAATAAGCGGCATCCCAGACGCACGAATTCACGTCATTCAAGCTTCATTTAATCCTGTTCATATTCCTTTAGATAACCTCTAAACAGTACCAAGTGTTCTTCTTCGTCCGCGAGCAATCGGATGCAAAGATCTTGGGTAACATAGTCTTGGCCATCGGTGGCTTTGATAATCGCGTTATACATAGCACACGCCCTTTGTTCTGTGTCTATCACACCCTTAATCACACCAACTACGTCACACGTATCCTCTGGGGGCTGCACTTGGGTGTCGAGTGTTAAACTCTTAGATCCAGGAACCAATCCGCCGATCTGTTTGATGCGCATGGCTAACTGTTGGGCGTGAAGTAATTCGTCCGCCACATCAGCCGCCAAGGCCTTCTTGATTTCTTCAGCACGAATTCCATCAAGGTTAATGCTGTTAGCGATAAAGTTCGTAACAGTTTCCAGTTCTAAGCAATACGCCTCGATAAGCAAATCGATTACTTCCTGATTGCGGTGTTCCATCAGACTCCTCTTTCTAAAAAACTAGCGGGAAGCAGCGACTAACGGTGCCACACCGTATGCCTCCGGCTACTCGGCTTGCATTTCATCATTCAACGGTAACATACTCATAGTACAGAGTAATCGTAAAGCCCTATTTTTAACATCCGTGATTCGAGACAGTTCTAAAAAACTATGCTATTCTAAAAGAGCTCGGTGCTGACGTGAGTATCACGATGATTTATCGTCATTGTCGGCGCAAATTTGAACATCACCACAGTTTTTATAGGATTACGTAATGCTTCGCAATCAAACATATCCCACAGCAATCCAGACGATGGGTGACACCCCGCTTATTAGACTTAATCGTGTTATACCCGCTGGCCGCGCTACAGTGTTAGTTAAATGCGAGTTCTTTAATCCGCTCAATAGTGTCAAGGATCGTATCGGCGTGGCGATGATTGAAGCGGGGGAGCAAAACGGTGTGCTCAATGCAGATACGCACGTGGTGGAACCAACAAGTGGAAATACGGGCATCGCGCTCGCTTTTGTCTGTGCCGCAAAGGGATACCGGCTTACGCTTACTATGCCTGAATCGATGTCAATTGAGCGTCGAGCTTTACTGAGACAACTTGGTGCACAGTTAGTTTTGACGCCCGCTGCAGAGGGAATGAAAGGTGCTATTAATCAGGCCGCTGAAATTGTCGCCTCAGAAGAAAATGCATGGATGCCACAGCAATTCGAAAACCCGGCAAACCCTGCGGTACACGAGGCGACTACCGGACCGGAAATATGGGACGATACCAACGGTGGCGTGTCAGCGGTTATCGCCGGCGTAGGAACGGGGGGTACCATTACAGGCACATCTCGTTACCTAAAATCTCGGAACCCGGATATCCGTTCCTTTGCTGTGGAACCCGATACCTCAGCTGTTATTAGCGGGGAAGGCCCGGGGAAACATCAAATTCAAGGAATCGGCGCGGGATTTATCCCGGGTAATCTGGATACTGCTATCATTGATGAAACAGTTACGGTTTCTAGCGAAGAGTCTTTTGAATGGTCACGTCGGCTTGCCAAAGAAGAAGGTATCATGGCGGGTATTAGCAGTGGGGCGAATGTTTGTGCCGCAGCTAAAATCGCAGCGCGACCGGAATTCGCGGGCAAGACGATTGTTACATTCCTCCCAAGCCTCGGTGAACGCTACTTGTCCACTCCGTTGTTCAGCGAAGATTCATGAGTAATTATTTATACCAGTCGGATTCCGTTTTGTTAGCAAAATGTTTTGGGCGAACCATTCTCGGACTTACGTTTTGTAAATATTTTAGAAGGTCCTAGGGTTGGCCGGTACGGTAATACGTTGTTTAGTCGGTTTTACTGGTAATTTCGCGTTACCTAACCAACAGTTTAATGGGGGATACTTTACAAACCCCGCTTAAGGAGCGACGGTTCATTTCATGCATCAGTTTATTGAAGAGTTCGCGACTAACGCTGAAACGTGGGTTTTGTTGTTGGTTATGGTTATCAGTATCGCGGTCCTCGGTGCTAGCGCTGATGTGCTAGTTGATAATGCCGTAAAAATATCGGTCAAGACTGGGCTACCCAAAATAATTGTCGGCGCCACGATTGTTTCCATTGGAACAACTTTCCCTGAAGCCGTCGTTTCCGTAATGGCGGCGATGGGTGGGCATCCAGATTTCGCGCTGGGTAACGCGGTTGGATCAATTATCTGCGACACCGGACTAATCTTGGGTATCGCCTGCCTGATGTCCCCCTTAAAACTCGACATGAAACTTGTAAATAGACAGGGTTGGGTGCAATTTGGTGCAGCTGCTTTACTTGTAGTCTTTTGCTTACCCTATGGTCGACTTGACGAGCTTTTCACGCAACAGGCGATTCTTAGTCAAACTTCTGGATTTATTTTAGTCGTTCTGCTTCTTGTATATCTAGTGTGGTCAGTCCGTTTAGCCAGATTAGCTGATCCTGTGGTGATTGAGGACGATACGGCGAACGGCATTTCTATGCTGTCTTGTCTGGTGATATTATCGGTTTCCTGTGCATTTGTGATCCTATCAAGTATCGGCCTGATTGAATCCACAAAAGTGTTGGCGAGTCGCGCTGGAGTTTCAAATGCAGTTATCGCTGCAACCGTGGTCGCGTTCGGAACGAGTTTGCCAGAGTTGGTTACCGCCATTACCGCTGTCCGCAAAGGACACGGTGAACTGGCTATTGGAAACATCATTGGCGCTGACATTCTTAACGTGTTATTTGTTGCTGGCTTAGCGGCCGCAGTAACCCCGGATGGTCTCTTCGCTGATCCACTGTTTTTCAGCTTGCAATTTCCCGCGATGCTCTTCATCCTGTTTTGTTTTCGCGTTGGTATCAAAACATCTGCGAACGGACACCTGGGTCGCCGAACAGGTATTCTGCTGTTAGGCACGTATATTGTCTACCTCGCAATGACCGTTGCTAAGTGAAACACCTCAAAACCCACCTTGCCGTGCCATGGATGACTGCGTCACTAAGTGCGATTGCCCTTTAACGCTATTGGTGAAATATTTTGGAAATTGAAGAGCCTAACGATACTGAACATTACACACTGCTCAAAACCGATGTTACATACTTGATTAGTAATGATCGAATAGGTTATTAATACAGCATACCGATTAAATATTGATCTATTTTCTGTAAGTTTGTTCCCAAGATGTCCTCCAACCACACATTCGTTTGTCCAGACTGTTTTTCTGAAGTGATGGGCACTCCAGATTCCACGGTCATTTGCCGGACATGTTCGTGTCAATTTGACGCAAAAAATGCCACCCCGCTAGACGAGGATGAGTTAACTTTGGCTCCGGTTGAAGAAGCACCCACAATCAAATTAACGCAACACCGTATGGATCCTTTAAATGTCAGCACTGAGTTACAGCTTGAACAACAAGCATCCGTTGCTAAACAGTCATGTAAGGAATGTAACAACATATTTGACGGCGACGCGTTTGAGTGCCCTCAATGTGGGGTCAACGTTACTATCGGACGAAAGCTTGACCCCACAGAACTGGATCCGTACCATGGCGTGTTTGGCTTCGACCGCTATTTGATGCGTCACACTCAGGACAGCAATGCTGGTGGCCTGATGGTGTGGCTACATGTGTTCCTAGGATTCATTGGTCTCGTGACAATGCTCCTTTTGGGCGGTTGGGCATACGGGTTGGTTCCAATGATGGCAGTGCTTTACATCGCCTATCGCCTCCACGCAAATAGAACAAGGGCGTTCCAGCGGGGAAAGGGACTAATTCCAAAAGTGTTGTTACTCTACAACCGTCTGACGTCATGGGAGGCATTTGTTTCAGGCGATAATCCCAGCGACTGCATCGTGTCAATGCGTTCACCCCAATTTACCGATGCCAACATCGCTGCAATTGATAATCCAGAATTTATTGAAGTTTTGGATATTGCCGGTTCATCCGTCACGGATATCGGAATTAGATATTTGGCAACGTTTACGAACCTCAGAGTGCTCGTAGTTGAGAGATGTACCGTCGCGGAACAATCACTTGACGATGTACAGGCCTCACTACCACGAGTATGTATTTGGCGGCCGTAGATTTTACTAGGCGCCTGCTCGAAGGGCCTCCAGGACACCGGACATGTCCTTCGGAAGGGGAGCCGAAACTTGCATCCGCTCAGCGGAAATAGGATGGTTAAACTCTATTGACTCGGCGTGTAACGCTTGCCGCGTCAGTAATATATCCCGCTCTGATTCGGGCAGATCATCCCGACCAGTCAGGAGGAAACTGCGGCTTATGTTAGACATCGAACCGTACAATCTATCACACAACACTGGATTCCCGACGTGCGCAATATGAACTCGTATTTGATGCGTTCGACCTGTTTTGGGTCGGACGCGAACATATGAGATTCGGCGGAAGCGTTCAATCACCTCATAGAACGTAGTAGCGTTTTTGGGATTACCGCCGTCATGGCGAATCGCCATCTTAACTCTATTATAAGGATGATGGCCAATGGGAAGATCAATTGTGTCACGGTCGCGGTCCACACTTCCCAAACAGAGGCATACATACTGTTTTTCAACGCTACGCGTCTCAAACTGATGCGCTAGTTTTCGATGCGCGTCATCTGTCTTGGCGATGATAATTACGCCCGTCGTATCGCGGTCCAACCGATGCACGATGCCTGGTCGGATCGAACCGCCGACATTACTTAAGGACTCAAAATGAGCTGCGAGTCCGCTGACAAGTGTTCCCTGCCAATGTCCCTTGGCTGGATGTACAACCATAGCCGCTGGTTTATCAATGACAGCCAATGTATCGTCTTCGTAGAGAATAGAAAGCTCCATGGGCTCAGGTAGTGGGCCGTCGGGCTGAGAAAGCTGAAATCGGCAACAAACCTGCTGTTGTAACACAAGTCGATAAGCCGGCTTGGCACGTTTACCATCGACCAATACATTTCCGGCAGTGATCTCGCGTCGTATCTGCGTCCGGCTCAGAGAACTACAAAACTCAGCTATGCAAATATCTAGCCTTGTTCCAACATGTTTTTCGGCAGCCGCAAACTCCAAAATGTCTGGGTCAGTAAGATTCATCGCTCTACCTGCGATCGTTTAATGCGACTGGGGTTTCCGTTCTCACGTACTGGGTGTTTATTGATTCGGGACGTCCGTTTTGGGCTCCCCCTCAGGATTTTCGTCTCCCTTAGGATTTTCGTCTCCCTTAGGATTTTCGTCTCCCTTAGGATTTTCGTCTCCCTTAGGATTTTCGTCTCCCTTAGGATTTTC
>JABHUV010000064.1 GCA_018658605.1 Planctomycetaceae bacterium
CACGACAAAAGCCCACCAACAATTTTGTAGGTGAGCTTTGTAGTGAGGATGCAGGGACTTGAACCCTGGACCTACGGATTAAAAGTCCGTTGCTCTACCAACTGAGCTACATCCTCTTAAGCGTTTAAGTTGAATTGGTACCCGCGAATTTGTCAACCACTTGTAGCATCAATACACATGCATCAGCTAACCTCTATATTTTCGACCAAATAGACGTATTACTTTTGTCCAATTGAAGAAAGCCCAATGGAATACAGATAGTCCGCAGTCCTAATTATCAAGCTTTCACCAGCTAGCGCTGGTGTGGCCATCGCCATCTCTTCATCTCCTAAGCGATTCCGCCCAACCAATTCATATTGATCACCCGCCTTAAGAACAAATGTCTCGCCATCTTCATTCAAACAAAACACGTGCCCTCGATAAGCCCATGGCGAACTAGTAAACGCACGACCTCCATTGATTCGCTGCCGCGAGTAGATCTCTTTTCCGGTACGAGCATCAAAGCAAGCAAAGAAACCTCGATCATACAACACGTATATTCTGCCCTGATACAGCAGCGATGAAGGATTGTAGGGAGCCGCATTCTTTTGACACCACACAATATAATCGTTGCTGGTTTGATCCGCTTTGAGTGTAATATCGCCCGTTGCCCCAGGTCGAATTGCAAACAACGGTTTACGGTTATCAACTACATATCCAGAGCTAACATAGAGCATATCATCCTCAGCGTACGCTGTTGCTATTGTAATACTGGAATTGCCGCTGAACTGATACAATAATTTTCCCATCAGATCGTAGGCTCGATTAGCACCAGTGCCCGGAACAATAATTTCAGTGCGCAGTGAATTCTTCCAAACAAATGGAGTCGACCAGTTACTATTCTCATCGCGTTTGACTTCCCAAATCAAATTACCCGTAGTCTTGTCGAGCATTTGCAACCGTGATTGCTGTTCATTGTCATCCACGATAATTAGCCGATCACCGTGTAGTACCGGCGAAGCCGCAGTACCCCAATCGTTACGCATTTTCGCAGCAATTCCGATATGACTCCAAACCGTCTTGCCTGTTAAATCAAAACAATAAGTCCCCTGGTGACCAAACGAAACATACAAGTATTTCCCGTCGGTCACTGGTGTGGATGAAGCAAAGCTATTTTTGATATGCACCGGTGCAGTTGGATTTCCTTTATGTACTTCTCGCAACCAAATCTGCTTCCCTGTCTGTAAGTCACGACAGACAACATTCCAATGATGCACGCCCGTCGGGGGACGATTTCGATCACCTCCAAAATACAGTCCCTTTTTAGCCGCTTCTGTTTCGCCTTCATTGGCAACCGCTGTGTAGAAAATCTTACCACCGGTCACAACTGGCGATGACCAACCACGTCCCACCGTCGGCACCTTCCATTGAATGTTTTTATTGGCCTCTAAACCCCAAGTTAACGGCAGTTTTGGATTGTCACTGACACCTCGTGCACCAGGACCGCGAAACTGTTGCCATTCTTGAGCAGACGTGGCTAGTACACTAGACAAACAGAGGGCAAGCGTAACACCGATAAACCGTAATCGCAAGTTCTCTACCATTGCCTTATTCCCTATCGCTATAAATGGTGTAAATCATCAATTGGTATTGTACAAATATTAAAGTGCAACGGTCACTCAATCAATGCGCAAACGTTTTAATTTGTGGTGAAGATGCAATACCCCGCATAATCACCTTCCGCTGCTACATCTTTCTGCAGACCTGCACATTGATTGCGCGCTGTCACACAATCCTCAAAAGATCGAATATCAGAAACTATCACTGGCATCTTCTGCCAATCAGCACATGCACTAACATCCGAGATGTTAGCGACATCCATAATGCAAAACTGAGCCCATGCGGGTAACGGTTTACTGATATCTGAGACACGACAGCCAATCGGTATCCGCACATTATTTAAGTCAATGGCTTTGGTCTCAACATCGCCATCGATGATACATGCCATTACCGATCCCCAAGCATTGATTTTTTCAATTGCGGAAATTGTCTTTTCGGCATCTGACTGTTGCACAATCGACAAAATCGCTACGCCATTAAGGGTCGCCAAATTACATTGTTCCGCCGTTGGATTAATCACAATGCAGGCCAATCCTTCCTCGCGAAACTGCTCACCGCCATCACTGAGTACATCGTCCAAGGGGTGCTGTACGCAACGCAATACCCACCGCCGGTAGTTACCATTTAAATCTGTTTGGTAAAAACTATTTTGCCTAATTTCATTAGCGCGAAATGTAAACAAATGCTGTGACTGTTGTTTGCATTTTCCCGCTTGCATCAATTCAATATCAACCTTGTATGTCGCCGGCAACCTAGCCGTCCAAGCGCAGGGATCTGGGATTCTAGCAGCGGCCAATAAGCCCTCGCCGTCGCCTTGATCTTGAAATGCAATTACTGCCGGTAAGGTTTCACTGTGCACGCAGTAAGGCCCAACAATCTGACCTGTAATCCGCCAGCCGGCTTGCCAAGCAGACTGTCCGTCAAGGTTATCTTCAGCAGAACTAGCCGGATTCGTCCGCACAAACACTTGAGTGCTGATACTATTAAATGGCCCTTGAATCATCTCGATTTCTAAATTTGAAAATTCCGTCATCCAGCTATCTCCGTCACCTGTTTGAGGGCTTCTTTAAGATATTGACCTGTGTAGGAATCAGGATTATCAGCCACTTGCTCAGGTGTTCCACTTGCCACAATTACTCCGCCTTCATCCGCCGCCCCTGGGCCAAGGTCGATGATGTAATCAGCTGCCTTCATTAGTTGCAAGTTATGCTCCACAACAATCATAGAGTGCCCCACGGCTAACAATGTATCGAAACAATCCTGTAGTACCAACACGTCGCTAAAGTGTAGACCTGTCGTTGGTTCATCAAGCACAAACAGGGTGCGTTGTCTTTTCTTAATAGACATGTAGGACGCTAGTTTGAGTCGTTGAGCTTCTCCGGAGGAAAGGGTGTTAGCTGGTTGCCCGAGTGTCAAGTATTCCAGCCCCACATCGATTAGTCGTTTTAATTTCGTTTGTACTTTAGGTTGACCGCGGAAAAACGAAAATGCTTCCCGCACGGTCATTTCCAATACGTCCGCAATATTCATCCCTCGGTACGTAACTTGCAACACGTCATCGCCATATCGACTGCCACCGCACTGGGGACATTTCATAAACACATCCGCAAGAAACTGCATGTCAATTTCCAGATGGCCATCACCATTACACGTCGTACATCGACCTCCGTCTACGTTAAAGCTAAAATGCCCGGGAGTATAATTGTGTGTCCGTGCATCAAGTGTTTCAGCAAAAACCGCTCGAATTTGATCGAACGCTTTGATATACGTTACGGGGTTACTGCGAGGTGAACGCCCGATAGGACTTTGGTCAATCAACACCACTTCATCAATTTGACCATCGCCCACTATGTCCTTATAGGGCAAGGGCTTGGATACGCTTTGCCGCTTACGTTTACACAAGGCACCATAAAGAGTGTCCTGAACCAAGGTGCTCTTACCACTACCACTGACTCCCGTGACTAAACACAACACCCCCAGAGGAAACTCTGCTGTGATATTTTGTAGATTATGACCGGTGGCTCCACTCAACTTTATCCAACCGTGATTTGTTTTACGACGCTCGCTGGGTACCAATTCACCGCGTGCTCCGGATAAATACGCTCCCGTCAAACAGTTTTCATCCTTGAGCATTTGCGTTGGAGTGCCTTGAAAGGTAATCCGACCACCCCGATTTCCCGCCCCAGGACCAAATTCTACAACTTGGTCGGACAATTGAATCATCGATGGTTCATGTTCGACCACGACCACTGTGTTGCCTCGATTACGCAAATCCAAGATTGCCGTCGATAGCTGTTCTACGTCCCGAGGATGCAATCCCACGGAAGGTTCATCCAACACGTAAAGCATATTTACAAGGCTCGACCCGAGCGCCGTTGTCAAGGAAACCCTCTGCGATTCGCCACCAGAAAGTGTCCGTAACGTACGATCTAACGTCAAATAACCTAGGCCTACTTTGTCGAGATAATACAACCTACCGCGAACTTGTTCGAGAATCAATTTCCCCACGCTAAGCTGCCACTCACTCAAATCCAACGCATCAAAAAATGAAATCACGTCACGAATCTTCATTTGGCATATTTCGGCGATATTAGATCCACCAACGAACGTGGCTAACGCTTCTGTATTTAGTCGATCCCCATTGCAATGCGTACACCGCCGGTAACTGCGCCAACGACTCAGGAACACCCGTAGATGCATTTTATATTTTCGTTTTTCCAGCCATGCAAAAAAACCATTCAACCCACCAAACTCTCGCTCCCGAATTCCTTCGTGAATTATCTTCAAGTGCGCTTGTTTAAGTTCGCGAAAAGGCATATCAACGGGCAGATCGTAGTCTTCTGCTAACGCCAGCAGTTCATGGCGCTCATGCTCATAGGCGGGCGAATTCCAGGGTGCAATCGCGCCTTCTCGAATCGTTTTACTTTCGTCAGGAACAATCAATTCCATATCGTTGTAAATGACGTTGCCAAATCCCTCGCACGTTGGGCAGGCCCCGAGAGGACTGTTGAAACTATACAAACGAGGTTGCGGCGCTGAAAATTCTTGCTCGCAGGATTTGCATTGATAACTGGCGCTATAACGCTGCTCGTACCATGACCTCCCAGTAATCACTCGTGTATTTTCATTTTTGTCGGCATCATTTGGTTGAGATACCTCACTAGCGTCCTGTTCGACAAGCACGACACACATCTCAGCAGGTTGTGCAAATGCAGTTTCCAATGAGTCTTGAAAACGCGTTGGTGACGCTTCTGCTGGAGGAACTGATAAACGGTCCACTATAAAAATCAATTGCACTGTTTCTATTGGCCGAGCGAACTGCTCGATACAATATTGCACGACCTGCTGTATTTGATCATCCAATTTGATCATCACGTCACCTGCAATGACGCGAACAAAACCATTTTCTAGATAGCCCGCTAACGATTGTTCAATCAAATCGGCAAGATCAGAATCGGTAACCTCAGATTCTCGCAACAAATCCTGATGATTAATAGTTGCTGTAAAACCCACCATACAACGGACTTGAGGGCGGGTTAGCGTGAGTTCCTTGGCAACCGACTCGGCGGAATCCTGTTGTACGGTACGGTCGCATTGGGGACAAACGATTGTTCCAATTTTCGCAAATAACAAACGCAAGTAATTGGCCGTCTCGGTAGCGGTTCCAATTGTAGAGCGACTATTGCGATTGGTTGTTTTTCGCGTAACCGCTACAGCCGGCGGGATGCCTGTCAGACTCGCCGCCGTTGGCTTTTCTAGCCGATCAAGGAACTGCCGAGTATACGCGGAAAAACTCTCGATGTATCGCCGTTGTCCCTCGGCATAGAGTGTGTCCAAGGCCAAGCTCGTTTTACCACTACCGCTAACGCCGCAAAATGCGATCAACTGATTGTGCTGGAAGTCGATATCGATGTTCTGCAAATTGTGTACCGCAACACCACGCAACTCAATGTCGCGGAGATTGGCTTTCGGTGCCTTGGGACGTCCCGTCATCTGTTGTAAAGCCCCCCCTACTGAGGATATTGGCCTAAAGTTAATCCCTCATAATAGATTTTTTGCAAGCATATTACCAGCACCACGTTTACGCCCCGCAATAATTGTAAATAGCCTCAAAACCAACGTGCTTTTACTGCTAAGCCTTTATGGATATCTCATGCCACACAAGTTGCGTTTGATTGGCAGCCCCGAGTTTACCGATTAGATACTTCGCTTATAATAAATGGATGAAAGCCACTTCAAATTGCATTCAATTCCGTCTCCCAGTATCAAGGTACATTCGGCGTGTCCACAGAATCTAACAAACCGGTACCAAAAAAGAATGTGTTTTACTTTCTTCTCGTCGCCACTGGTATCCTGTTCGCGACCACCGCCTGCGCCTACGGAGTGATGACTGTGACGTTTATTCGTGCGGCTGAGATGACCAACCATTTATCTCCGGAACCAGTTACTCAACCACCGTTAATACAGTTCTTAGATACTAATGGGGTTAGCCTTATGATTTATGAGCTCGGTGTGTTATGCTTTTTCTGTGTTGCAGCGATGGTTTTAGACGAAGTTCGCGATCGTCGCGCCGCCGACAATGAGGCTAGTGTTGAAGCGCGATCGGATGAACAGCCCGATGTGCAACCCGACGTTGAGCAGGAGACATCGAGTTGACCGCCGAAATTAAAAAAACTATTGCTGAGTTGCAGCTACAAATCGAACACCACAATCAGCTTTATTATATCGACGCTGCTCCCGAGATGTCGGACCTCGAATACGACAAACTACTCGCTCAATTAAAAAACCTCGAAAAACAGCACCCCGAGTATGCGCGTAGTGACAGTCCGACTCAACAAGTTGGCGAGCAAACGGTCGTGACACTCCAATCCGTCCCGCACCGCATACCAATGCTGTCGATTGATAACACTTACAATCTCGAAGAACTCAATAAATTCGGGCAACGTACGCTAGACCTACTCGACGACCAGGACGCCCACTGGGTTGTGGAACTAAAAATCGATGGAGTAGCAGCGTCGGTTATTTACGAAAACGGAAAGCTTGTACGAGCGGTTACCCGCGGTGATGGTAAAGTCGGCGATGACATCACTCACAATATCCGCACGATTGCAGACCTACCTGCTGAGCTAAGTGGCGACCACGTTCCAGCAATACTTGAGGTCCGCGGTGAAGTCTATATGACCAATCAAAATTTAGCCCGGATCAATGAACACCAACAAGAACAGGGCGGGACATTATTCAAAAACACTCGTAACGCCACCGCGGGGAGCATCCGCCAATTGGACAGTACTGTTTGTGCCCAACGCCACCTGCAGATGTTTTGCCATGGCATTGGATACTGTGAAGGAATCACAGCGACCAACCATATGGAATTCTTAGACGAAATTCGTAGTTATGGATTGCCCGCGTCACCGTTAGTTGAGAGTTTTCCAGATTTTGCAACTGCCGTGGAACATTGCCAACATCTAACGCAACAACTACAAGACATCGACTTTGAAGTCGACGGCATTGTGCTGAAGCTAAACGACATTGAACAACGGTCACAACTTGGTAGCACCACCCGCAGCCCACGCTGGATTGTCGCTTACAAATGGGAGCGCTATGAAGCGATTACTCGCTTAAACGAAATTCGAGTGCAAATTGGTAAGACCGGCGCAATTACTCCCGTCGCTGAACTAAAACCGGTGGAATTGGCAGGCACAACCGTAAGTCGCGCAAGTCTACACAATGCGGACGAAATCCAACGCAAAGATATCCGAGTGGGTGATGTCGTTGTTGTTGAAAAAGCGGGGAAGATTATTCCACGGATCGTACGAGTCGAAACGCATGAACGAACATGCCAGCTGCCAGTTTTTGAATTCCCGACTGCTTGCCCTGAATGTGAAACAACACTCGTACGAGATGTCGGCGGCGTTTATATACGCTGCCCCAATTATGATTGCCCCGCACAATTACGGGAACGCCTCTGCTACTTTGCCGGTCGCACTGCCATGGACATCGAAGGCTTGGGAGATCGACTCGTTGAGCAATTGGTCGAAGCGGAATTAGTAAAAACATATGCCGATCTCTACCGCATCACGACTGACCAAATTGCAGCGCTTGATCGTATGGGAATGAAATCCGCACAGAATGTCGTCGAACAGATCGAGCTTAGCAAACAGCGGGGCCTAGATCGCTTACTCAATGCCCTCTCAATTCGACACGTGGGTGCTACAGTGGCAACACTTTTAGCCAAAGAATTTGGGGATATTCAGAGCCTCAGCGAAGCGACTGTCGCAAAACTCAGCAATGTGGAAGAAATCGGAGATATCATTGCTGAGGGTGTGTTTGAGTATATGCACACACAACCCGGGATCGACATTGTATCGGAGTTGGCGAACGTTGGCGTCCTACTTGTATACGATCAAGCGGAAAATTCTCCTGCAAGTGACTTGCTTGCAGATAAAACATTTGTTGTTACCGGAACCTTAACTAGTTTCACTCGCGGCCAAATACATGAATTGATTATCGAAAACGGCGGTAGAACTTCTAGCAGCGTCTCTGGTAAGACCTCTTTTCTAATCGCTGGTGAAAACGCCGGTAGCAAACTAACAAAAGCAGAAGAACTCGGGATCACAGTGTTGTCCGAAAGTGAATTCGAAAACATGTTAAAGTAACTGTTGCCACTTCCTCTAACCTCTATAATCGCGTGTCAGCTCCCGCCTCAAAAATAAATCGCTACATCCGCCAAAGTGGATTTGCGCCTCTCGGAAAAGAGGGACAGCGGAGAATTGGCGATAGCACCATCGTCATTTGTGGCTGTGGGGCTCTAGGCAGCGTACTAGCCAACACGCTGGCTCGAGCCGGAGTTGGAAAACTACGAATCATCGACCGTGATTACTTAGAATGGAATAATCTTCAGCGGCAGGTGCTATACACCGAAAAAGATGTGGCCGCGGGAATTCCCAAAGCGATTGCTGCCAAAGCGCATTTAGAGGGAATCAACTCGGACATCGAAATCGAAGCGGTAGTCAGCCACATCTCAGCGGACAATATTATCGAACTCGTACAAGATGCTGATTGCATTGTCGACGGCACTGACAATTTTGAAACCCGTTTTCTTATTAACGATGCCGCTATCAAACTCAATATCCCATGGATCTACGGTGGTTGCATCGGCAGTGAAGGTCAGACAATGACCATTATTCCCGAACAGACGCCTTGCTTGCACTGCCTGATGCAAGCCGGCCCGCCGCCGCCGGGTACTACACCGACGTGCGATTCCGCTGGCATCCTCGGATCTGTCATCAATGTAATAGCGTCAATTCAAGCGCTCGAAGCCTTGAAAATCGTAAGTGGCAATGTAAATCAGATCAGCCCCTATCTGCACGTATTTGATTTATGGGAAAACCGAGCGAAGCAAGTAAAGCTTGCTTCGCTGTTGGGCCTGAAGACATGCCCTACATGCTACGAACGCGATTTCAAATGGCTCGCTGCACAACATGGTAGTTCAACCGCGATACTCTGTGGGCGTAATGCCGTGCAAATCAATTTCCACAACGAACAATCCGTTTCACTCGACCAACTCGCAGACAAACTCAAAACATTCGGAACTGTCACCGCCAACGCCTACCTGCTACGTGCACAAATTAATGAATACCAACTAACTGTGTTTCCCGACGGGCGAGCGATTATCCAAGGCACCGATGATCCTAACACCGCACATAGCGTGTACGCAAAATACATCGGCAATTAGAATGTTACGGAAACGGCGAATCTCAGAGGCAGGCTCCTCGGGATTGCCTATTTACTAACGTTTAAATCTGATTGCCGCGATGTGATACCTCGCTACATCTTGCACGTTAAGCGAATTGAAAATAGAATCCATAAGTGCCTTATCGAATTGTTTTGCTAACATTTAAGTTGGAGTTACTATGAACCGCCCATATTTCCATGCTTTATTAATTCTATTTAGTGGCTCGCTTTTAGTCCTCGTTGGTTGTGACTCAAGTAATGAAAATACTGCTATCGAAACGCGACCGACCGTTGCCTACATCACCAATGGCATTGCTTCATTTTGGGATATTGCGGAAGCAGGTGCATTAAAGGCTGGAGAAGATTTAGACGCCGAAGTGTTGGTGCAAATGCCAGCGAATGGAATCGACGATCAAAAGCGGATGCTAGAAGATGCTATCACCAATAATCTCGACGGTGTTGCTGTCAGCCCAATCAACTCAGATAATCAAGTCGACCTGCTCAATGAAGTTGCCGAACACACGGTCCTAATTACACACGATTCCGACGCAGTAAAATCCAACCGCGAACTGTATATTGGAATGAGTAACTACGCTGCCGGACGTATGTGCGGAGAGCTCGTTAAAGCAGCGACTGCTGATATTGAGGGTACCGTTTCAGTCATGATCTTTGTCGGACGACTGGGTCAAGAAAATGCCGATGCTCGCCGCCAAGGATTGATCGATCAGCTAATGGGACGTGATTCAGACCCTACTCGAGAAGATAAGCCTGGCACCGTTATTAAGAACGATCGATTTATCATTCTCGGTACTCGTACAGATGATTTTGATAGGAGCAAATGTAAGGCCCATGCCGAAGACAGCATCACCGCCTACCCAGAATTAAAATGTATGGTCGGTCTTTTTGCTTACAACCCTCCGCAAATGCTTGAAGCGGCTAAAAACGCCGATAAGCTGGGTGAAATCCGCATTGTCGGTTTTGACGAGGACGCCATAACATTGCGGGCAATTGCAGATGGCACCTGTTATGGAACCGTTGTGCAAAATCCCTTCGAATATGGTTATCAAAGCGTCAAAATTCTGACACAAGTCGCTCGAGGAACAATCAAACTTGCCGACATGGATGATTTCATCGATATTCCAGCTCGTAAAATCGTAAAAGGCAATGTCATGGAATTTTGGACCGAACTGAACCAACTGACCGGCGAAGAACCTCCCACAGCTTCTGAATAATCCCCTCGGTTATCTATATTCCGCACAGCCATTCACTCATCTAATGTGCTCTAAATTCAATGACTCAATCCACTTCACCCCTGTTGCGAGTTCGGAACCTGACCAAGCGATTCCCAGGCGTCTTGGCATTAAATAGTGTTGAGTTGGAATTATACGAGGGAGAACTTTTGTCGCTGATCGGTGAAAATGGAGCCGGTAAAAGCACGCTAATGAAAATACTCGCAGGTGTGCAATTACCTGACGAAGGTGACGTAAACGTTGCCGGGAAAACTGTGGTACTTGATAGTGTAAAAGTCGCACAATCCCATGGCATCGCCTTAATTCACCAAGAGCTCAATCTAAGCGAAAATCTTACAATCGGTGCCAACATTTTCTTGGGCAGAGAACCACAGCGATTTGGCATCATCAACAAACAAACCATCGCCAAAGAATCTAAACGGTTTTTAGCAATGGTCGGATTATCACTCGACCCCGAGACAATGACAGCTGATCTTTCTATCGGCCAACAACAACTTGTAGAAATCGCCCGAGCGCTCAGCGTCGATGCGAGAATCCTCATAATGGATGAACCGACCTCAAGTCTAAGTGCCGGTGAAACTGAAAAGCTGTTTGACGTTATTCGCGAATTGCGTTCACGCAACGTAAGTATCATCTACATATCGCATCGACTCGGAGAAGTCAAGTTGCTGTCGGATCGCGTGACTGTTTTTCGCGATGGGAAAAATGCCGGTGAACTCGCAGGAAATGATATCACACACGATGCGATGGTCAAACTTATGGTTGGTCGTGAGATTTCTCAGTATTACCCCCATACCTCTCGACCACTCGGAGATGTAATGCTGAAAGTCTCTGGACTTGTGACAAAGGCCAATCCCGACCATGCGCTCGATTTCCAAGTCCGTCGAGGAGAAATCGTGGGCGTCGCAGGCTTAGTCGGCGCTGGTAGAACCGAAATGCTCGATGCTCTGTTTGGTGTCGTACCATGTCTGGCTGGTGAAATTTGTGTTAAAGACCAACAGGTTTGGATCAACACTCCCAAACAAGCTATTGAACTTGGAATCGCGCTCGTTCCCGAAGACCGCAAAAATCGAGGGCTGATTCTTGAGATGGATATCCAAGCCAATTCCAGCCTCGCCTCTTTAGCAAAACATGCACATATGGCATGCTTTCGCAATGTTCCCAAAGAACTCGCGGATGCCGAAGAAATGATCGAAAAACTTGGTACACGGACACCTTCAGTGTTACAAACCGTCGGCTTCTTATCCGGTGGAAATCAACAAAAAGTCGTGCTCGGAAAATGGTTGCTGACCCAACCAAGGATATTGTTGCTCGACGAACCGACCCGTGGTATCGATGTCGGCGCAAAACAAGAAATCTATCAATTGATTGAGTCTTTAGCTGCCACAGGGCTTTCAATATTGTTTGTCTCAAGTGAGCTTGAAGAAATAATCGGCATGTCTGATCGAGTACTCGTGATGCACGAAGGACGGATTACCGGCGAACTAGATCGCGATCAACTCTCTGAAGAAGCTATCATGCAACTAGCAACTAATGCCGATACAACTCGAATCTCAAAAGAAGAAATGCACGTTCTATGAATAAAATATTGGGTATCTTGATGTTACTCGTGTTTGCCTGTGTCGCTACCACGATGCTGAGTGAAGGGACTTTCGTCAGCCCACGCAATATCCAGAACATTATGCGCTGGAGTGGTCTATTCGGAATCATCGGTATTGGTGTCGCATTTGTAATCATTACCGGAGGCATTGACCTTTCCATCGGATCAATGATCGGACTCATTGGCTGCTTGATGTCAATGGCACTAATGGACTGGGGCTTCGGAATCACTGGGACACTCGTCTTCATTATGATCATTTCCGTCTTGTTGGGACTTTCACACGGTCTGTTGGTCACCAAAGCAGGACTGCAACCTTTTGTCGTAACGCTCTGTGGATTACTCATTTACCGCGGAGTTGCCCGGTGGATCACGGGAGATCAGACAGGCGGTTTTGGTAGTGAATATAACGATTCGTTACGACTACTTGCGACAGGAAAACCTTTCTCAGTCGCTACCGTTTTAGCAATTTCAGGATTGGGTGGAGCGTGCTGGTTTGTCTGGAATTTTTGGCAGCAAAAACAGCATCTGCGCGAGAGCATAACAGGCGTCGTTGTCTGTCTCGTGATTGCTTTGATCGGTGCCAGTCGATTTACAAACCTATCAACCAATACGATTATTAAATTGAGTCGCGGTACTACGGTTAATATCATTACGATGCCCAACGACACACAAAAGATTGATTATCGAAAAATGCAGTTGGGTAAAGCATTAGACGAGCAAAACGCTGGCAAACGGCCGAGCGCTCTGCTACCAGAAATTTTACTGAACTATCTAGGCTATCTTTCGATCGCCGCATTTACTTGGGTTATTTTTGGGGCCGCAAAAAGTAATGGGCGGGAAGCCAAAAAATCGCTGTTGGTCCTAGCGTGTGCATTTTTGGGGGTGCTGCTGTCGCAATCGGTAATCGGCAGTAAAGGTCCGAATTGGTTTGGACAATCTACTGGCGGACAAATATGGAATAGCCGACTTGATATGCTCATCGTTTTTGCAGCACTGGCCGCTCTCATATTCGGTATCAATCAGTTCATCAAATCGACGCTTAGAAATAATCCATCTACAAAACTAGCTCTATTAATAACCGGTTCGCTCACTGGCTTCTGGTTGATGAGCCAAACTCCAATTTGCCGCACGCTGGTACCCGCTCCGATGATTTTCCTGATCGTGATTGCTGTGATTGCAACAGTTTTCCTCAACCACACAATCTACGGTCGATATCTCCTAGCACTAGGTAACAATGAAACCGCGACTAAGCTTAGCGGTATCAACACCGACCGCATGGTGATTTTGGCATACGTAATTTGTGGAGCATGTACTGGCATAGGCGCCTTACTGTTTGCTCTGGACCTGAATTCTATTCAACCAGCGGGTCATGGTAACTTCTACGAACTCTATGCTATTGCTGCGGCCGTTTTGGGAGGTTGCAGTCTCCGTGGGGGTGAAGGTAGCATTACCGGAGTGGTCATTGGTGCAGCAGTCATGCGTGTGCTATATAACTCCATTAACATCCTTAAAATTCCTAATCAGCTAGAATTCGCGATAATCGGCACAGTTATTTTGGTGGGAGTTTTAGCTGACGAAACGTTGAAACGCATAAATACTCGTAAACAACAGCTGGGATGATCAAAGTCTTGTCCTAGTCTGCCAACAACGGTTATGGCCTCTAGAACGACAACAATTTCATTGTCTCTCGCCCAATTTATAGTCTAGAGTGTCAAGTTGTTATTATATTTACTATTTTCCATCTATTCATTAGGGGAGAAATCGTGAAAAAAACTATTATTGCTTTGCTGTTCATGTTTAGCATCGTTCTCGTCGGTTGTGACGAATCCGCAACTACAGACGTTGGTCCAAATCCAGAAGGTGAAAATCCATCAGGTACCGAATATGAAACCGAGGATATTGGAGAAGATCCCGCTGCTGAAACAGAAGATAACTCAACCGATGGCGATAGCTAATTTGACGAATTCGGCTTCTAGGTAGTTTTCCTAGTGACGACTACCTAGGTTCCACTAAGACGTGTTTCGCTTTACATAGCGAGCACGTCTTTTTTTGGGGACTAGTACAACCGACGCTACATGATTAGCGCGGCTTGCCCATTTTCAAATTGGTACAAATTCGCCGTTGAATTTATTGGAAACTGCAATAACTAATAATCTCAGGTGAAGTCCCCGACAGATCGATTATTGCGAATCGAATGCAAGATCTCGACCATCGTTATTAATAGTCATACGGTGATTTATGCATGTATGCACAATAAATTAAGTCCATGGGGTGCATGACAATCACACTTTCTTGTTCCAACCGCCGTTGTCGATCAATTTGCATCAGGCAGCCTGAATTACCGGTCAACACAATACTTGCACCCGTTTTGCGAATGCAATCTAACTTTCGCTCACCGAGGCGATCGGCCATTTCAGGCTCGACGAGGTTATAGGTTCCAGCCGCCCCACAACAGACTTCCGATTCGGGTAATTCCAATAGCTCCACTCCGGGGATTTGGCTAATCAGATTGCGCGGTGGGTCAGATATTTTTTGGGCGTGCACCAGATGACAAGCATCATGATAGGTCACTTTGACCGGAATACTCCATTTCGGCGGGATGAACCCTAGTTCGTCCAAAAACTCATGGACGTCTTTTACTTTACTAGAAAAATGCTTCCTCTCAGCCGTTTGTCCATCACTCGTATCGTCCCAGAGATGCCCATACTCCTTGAGCATCGCACCACATCCCGCAACATTCACAATGATTGCATCAATGTCGTCGCGATCAAACGCTTTCAAGTTGTCTGCCGCAAACTCGATTGCCCCTTGTTCTTGTCCGGTGTGGTAATGAATTGCACCACAGCATCCCTGTTCGTCGGGAATCACAACGTCGCAACCATTCTCCTGCAACACTCGAACCGTTGCATAATTGGTCTGCTGAAACACTTCGCTTTGTACACATCCGGTGAACAAAGCAACCCGCGCTCGCCGCCTTCCAATGGCCGGCATGACTTTTTCCAAAGGGGCATCTGGGGTTTTAATTTGTGGCAATAAAGTAGCGAGCCGTCCTAAACGCGCCGGCAGCAACTTCCACAAACCCGTTAGCAACAGCAACTGGTCTAACTTCAACCGCTGAGTTATTTTCGCGAACACCAGTGCTTTGTGAAGTCTCTGCGTATAAGGAAATAGACCAAACAAAATGTATTTGAAAAACCAATCAAATTGCTTTGGCTCTCCCTTTTCGGGAGCGTCCATGGCTAATCTAAACGGCTCAATCAAGCGGCCATACTGTACCCCAGATGGACAGGACGTTTCACAGGCTCGACAATCTAAACACAACTCCAGATGCCGCTGGATAGTATGAGTCATTTCCAGCCGGTGATCGGTAACAGCTCGCATTAGATAAATGCGGCCGCGAGGGCTGTCATTTTCATTTCCTGTCTCCATGTAAGTTGGACAGGACGACGTACATAGCCCGCAATGGACACAGTCTAAAAACAAATCGTATTGGATTGCAGCGCCCGGCGTTGTAATCGGTAAGGGTTCAGCAATCGTGGAAGGGAATTCTGACATTACTTAAAAACAA
>JABHUV010000138.1 GCA_018658605.1 Planctomycetaceae bacterium
CCTCAAGCGTTGTTGGTAAGAAGTCCGAGAAATCAATCAAATTTGAACTGATCTGACCAGCCTCTACAGTTCCAGGTTGATACGCAACGAATGGAACGCGGGTTCCCGCGTCGGTCATTTTCCCTTTCCCTCCCCGAATCGAGACGCCGTTAAGACGTGACCGAATCGCTACATTGGTACCGTTGTCACCGACAAATAAAATTAGTGTGTTCTCGGCGATACCAACTTCGCGGGTCTTATCAACAATTCGTCCAACAAGCGTATCCATATAGGTCGTCATATCCTCGAAGTTCTTTTGCTTATCCTTGGACATCCGATTTTCACTAGCAGGCGTAGGCACAAAGGGATTGTGAGTAAGAATCATCGGGTAATACACAAAGAATGGTTCGCTACGATTGTCCTCGATAAAATTGGTAATGTGTTTAGTCACAATATCGGGGCCATACTCAGTAACACCGAACTGTTTATTCTCGCCATCTACATACAACAGCGGATTCCAAAAGCGACCGCCCAGTTTGTCAACCTGCCACAGACACATCGAGTCGAACCCTGCGTCCTCAGGCATCGTGCCTTTGCCACGGAACCGTTCTGCATAATGTTCAGCACCGTACAGTTGCCATTTCCCAGCAATACACGTGCGATAACCGTTCTCCTGAAAATATTGTCCTATGGTTTTCTGGTCCTGTCGGAGGACTGAAAAGGCTGCGTAATTACGTACGTTTGATAAGCCAGTCATTAGTTTTACTCGACTCGGCGTACATAACGGCTGCGAATAGCAATGCGTAAAGGACATTCCTTCCGCTACCAACTGATCTAACCGAGGTGTCTTGTATTGATTACTACCGGCATAGCCAAAACACTCATAACCAATATCATCGGCCATTATCAAAATGATGTTCGTTTTTGGGGCTGCTGCTGCCGGGAAACCAACGAACCACAACATCAACAACAAAAAAGCTGAGCCAAACTTATTTATAGCTTTCATCTTTCCTTTTCATCCTTTTATCGAAATAATCAACAATATCCATTTAGCACTACTGGTTACTCAGGAAACGCAGCATGCCCAATCACAAGACGCTCGCCATTGCAACTCTTGTTTTAGTCGTCTATTCGCTCAGTCAGCATAACTCCGTCTTTGCTGAGGCCGAACAAGAACAGCTACAAGCAAGCCAATTGAAGTGGGAGCAATTGAGAGCTTCCTGCGCAGGTAATTATTCATACACGGTTACGACGCTCAGTTTTACGGGGTATCGAACTACTACCACAATAACAATGCGAGATAACAAAGTCCATCAACGTAAGTATGAAGCGTTTGCAGGCGCCCCCCGAGTGCAACTTCCCTTAAAACCAGGCGCGAAGCCTCCAGTTGTCAAACCGCTAAAGAATTGGACGGAAACCCATGCTAAACTTGGAACGCACAAAGAGGGTGCCAAACCGCAAACACTTGATATTTTATATGAATTAGCCACTAAAATCGTCAAACGTGACCTCGCGCCCCATGAGAAACGATACGTTCGATTCTTCAAGAATGGATTGCTTAAGTCATGCTTCACGATCGACACTCGTATTGCTGATGACGCACCCATCAACGGAGTAAGTATCAACTCGATCACACCAAGCAGCAAATAGTACTTTAGATCCCCAATCAATTATCATCTGAGTTACTCGGTAGGGCGACTTGTGTGGCACCACCGAGATACAAAAACAAGTCGCGAATCTGAGCATCTGAAAACATTTGCAACATGCCGTCGGGCATCATCGACCGTTTTTGCGTAGCTATTTCATCGATATCGCTCATTGCTAATTTAACAGCGGACTGCTGCGTTCGTATCACCACGGCACGATCGTCTTGATAGGTTATGTAACCACTGAGTAGTCGTCCTTGCGTGGTGATGATGGTCGTCAGTCGATAGGCAGGGTCGATCACAGCACTTGGATCCGTCAAGTTATTGATCAAATAATCGACGTTTTTCCGTCCCGAGCCAGTCAAATCTGGACCGACGTGTCCCCCCTCGCTGAATAAACTGTGACAGCGAACGCAGG
>JABHUV010000187.1 GCA_018658605.1 Planctomycetaceae bacterium
AAAAATCATTGATCATATTCGCCGGATCTCCATTGACCAGTCTGTTGAACTCGGAACTATGGAGATGGAAGAAACAAAAATTGGTCGGCTGGAACATAAAATAGATAAACTCAAAACGCTGGGAAAACGATCACCCGGTGTGGAGTTCCTTAAGAGTGAAGTGTTTACGGGTGATCAAGGCATAGCTGTTGTCGAACATGCTCCATTTGGTGTCGTTGGGGCAATAACTCCTGTAACACATTCACTACCAACAATTACCGGAAACGCAGTAAGCATGATAGCGGCAGGGAACACACTTGTTGTGAATCCACATCCTAGTGGTAAAAAGGTCGCCGCCGAAGGAGTGCGTCGATTCAACAAGGCGATTTACGAGGACCTTGGGATCGATAACCTGATTTGTGTTGTCGCGGAACCCACGTTGGAAACTGCCGACGCGATATTTTCCCATCGTGACGTGGCAATTATCTGCGTGACAGGTGGTCCCGCAGTTGCTAGAGCCGCTCTTAATAGTGGCAAACGTGCGGTCGTAGCCGGTCCCGGAAATCCACCGGTCGTTGTTGATGAAACGGCCGATCTTAAAAACGCCGCCGAGTCCATTATTATCGGAGCAGCCTATGACAACAATTTGTTATGCATCGCCGAAAAAGAAGTGTTTGTCGTTAGTTCGGTGTTCGATGAACTCATGCGACAAATGGAAATTGCGGGAGCTCATCGATTAAACTCACAACAGATCTCGGATCTGTCTTCTAAGGCAATTATACAGGTTGGAGACGACAACCACGACGCACCTGCTAAAGATTATTTGGGTCAGGATGCTTCCGTGTTGGCGGCGGCAGCCGGTGTGTCAACGAGGGCCAACACCACATTATTATTTGGTGAGACAGAGCATACGCATCCATTCGTATCCATTGAACAGATGATGCCGTTTCTTCCTTTCGTTCGTGTTCGAGACGTTGAGGAAGGTATTCAGTTAGCAAAAAAATACGAACATGGATTTCGCCACACAGCAATCATGCACTCGACCAATGTTAAAAACATGACGCGGATGGGTCGTGTTTTAGATACAACACTGTTTGTTAAAAATGGTCCATGCATGGGTGGCTTAGGACTTGGAGGCGAGGGTTATCCGTCGTTTTCGATCGCTGGGCCTACCGGTGAAGGAGTCACGACGCCTCTTACGTTTACACGTGAGCGTCGGACGACGTTGATCGGTGACCTGTGTATGTTGGGGAAATAGAAATACTTAATTAAAGGGAAGACAATGCAAGTAGCGCGTGTAGTTGGAACAACGATTTCCGAAGTAAAACATGCTTCGCTCAACGGACTGAAATTGTTGTTGATCCAAATGTATCTAGCAGACGGTAAAACCGCCGATGGTTTTCCGCTTATTGCGATGGATTTGTTTGGATCGCGAGTTGGAGATGACGTCCTTGTGTCCAGCGACAGTGATCTAACCAGAGATTTGCGTCCCGAAGGTACCACTCCCTTGCGATGGTGTGTTATGGGGATCCAGGATTGAGCATGAGACCATTGGAAATACAAAATGTAGTTGAAGAGGTGACAAGGCGTGTGATCGCGCTTAGTGATTCTGCATCGACGCATGCGGTTGGCGATGTCGCAGAGCCTAATGAGAGTAAGATCACGGTGATTGATGGCAAGGTGATTAGCACTCAGCAACTGAATAATTTACCGGACGATCTTACGGCAGTGCAGATTAGCAGCAAGTCGTTGGTTACCCCGGCTGCAGCAGATTGGCTCCGTGAACGAAACATTGATGTACGACGTGTTGATGTCCAGGCGTACGGTGAAGCTGGGAATACAGTTGACAGTCGGGATGAATGGGCTTGTCTGACTGTGGGTGGGAATATGGAAGGATCACAATCGTTTGATTGCATAGTAAAGGCGTCTCGACGATGCAACGAAGCGATTAGCAATGGCAACAGAGTTGTCCTGGTAACAGATTCAACGGCGGTTGCATTGATTGCCCTTAATCGAAGCAAAAACTTGAGAGCCGTTGAGGTTCGGAGTATTAACCAATTAGAAGGAATTACGAGCGTCACCTACGCAAACGTTTTCGTGATATGTAAAAACTCCGCACAATCCAACAGATTGATAAAACAGATCAAAACAATACCGCAACAAAAGGATTCACCGCCGGAGTGGCTATGACTACGAATTTAGAAAGATATTTTATATGCGTATTGCAAAAATAGTGGGAGACGTGACGTTGAGTCGGTGTCTACCGGAATATGAGGGGGCCTCACTACGTGTTGCGGTTGCGTTGACTCTTGAGGAGTTACCGCGAAATGGATGTCGCTCGGAAACGAATAACACTGACATATTGGTGTTGTGGGACGAACTGGCTTCGGGTCAGGGATCCCTCATCGCACTGAGTGAGAGCGCCGAAGCGGCTCGTCCGTTCCGGCCTGTAATTAAACCTGTCGACGCTTACAACGCGGCGATATTAGAACACATTAACCTGAAATGATATTTTATTAGGAACTAAGGGAGAAACGTATTGTGAATAACGTATTTAAAATTAAGCAAGATATCTGCGAAATTGGAAGGCGCATCTATCAGAAAGAATTCGCCGCGGCTAACGATGGTAACATCTCAGTACGTATAGGTGAAAATGAAGTACTCTGCACGCCAACAATGCAATCAAAGGGGTTTTTGACACCAGATGATATATGCACGATTGATATGACAGGGAAACAAACGGCGGGACGGAAAAAGCGTTCCAGCGAAGCGTTGTTACACCTAGAAATCTATAAAGCGCGAAAGGATCTTAAGAGTGTTGTTCATTGTCACCCTCCGCATGCGACAGCTTTTGCAATTGCTCATGAACCAATCCCGCAGTGTGTTTTGCCGGAGGTCGAGATATTCCTCGGTGATGTACCAATCACTCGTTACGAAACGCCTGGCGGTCAAGCATTTGCTGAAACAATTCTGCCGTTCGTCGACAAGTCCAATGTAATTATACTTGCTAATCATGGGACGGTTTCATTCGGCGAAGATGTTGAAAAAGCCTATTGGTGGACTGAAATATTGGATGCCTATTGTCGCATGCTGATGCTTGCTCGGGGACTCGGGAATATCAGTTATTTCAGTGAGGATAAACAACGCGAATTGTTAGCTTTGAAAGATGAATGGGGCTATTCTGACCCTCGAAATACCAAGGAATTCGAGGATTGCGACATTTGTGCAAACGATGTGTTCCGCGACAGTTGGAGCGAGTCGGGCGTGCAACGCCGGTCGTTTACGCCACCTCCAGCGATGGGCAGCGCCGTAAGGGGCGGCGCAGCTGGGGCGGACCAAGAAGATTTGGTTCAACAAATTACCGAACGTGTCATGGCAGCTTTATCCCAAAGTGGCAATGTTGCATAGGCGAAATTAAGATTAATAACTTTAATCATAGTGTTGGAGTAGTGTGATGAAAGTCAGTATTATTGGAGCAGGAGGGCTCGTTGGGTCGAGCGCGGCGTTCGCATTACAGTGCGGGGGAGTTGTTCGTGAAATTGCGTTATTGGATGTCAATCTAGAAGCAGCCGAAGGTCAGGCGTTGGATATTATGCATGGTGGCCCCAGCACTGCAGACCAGATAATCACCGCTGGTGGTTATGAACATGTGACGGATAGCGATGTGATTTGTATCACGGCAGGTTTGCGACGAAAACCGGACGAAAGTCGTCTCGCCCTAATTAATCGCAACACGGACCTGTTCGTGGGCATTCTAGACGAAATCAATAAGGTTGGTACAAAGCCAGACGCGATCGTTTTTGTTGTTTCAAATCCTGTCGATATTTTAACCTATGTCGCAGCGAAACGGTTAAGTCTGCCCTTGAGTCAGGTTATTGGTCTCGGGACGCAACTTGACACCATCCGGTTTCGCAGTCTAATTGCGGCCGAACTAGGAATCGCGCCTACCCAAACGTCGGCATTGATCCTGGGAGAACATGGCGAAAGCATGGTTCCGATATGGTCTAGTGCAACCTTTGCCGGAGTCGCACTTGACCGTCACCCAAATTGGACCCCCGTCCTCGCTAGTGAATTGTTTACCCGCACACGCGGTAGTGGGGCGGAGGTGATTCGCAAAAAAGGAGGCGCTGGTTTCGCGGTAGGTATAGCTATCCGCGATGTTATCGAGTCGATCGCATTGGATTCCCAGAAAGTGCTCCCCGTATCGAGCGTTCAAGAAGGTTGCTATGGCATTCAGGATGTTGCCCTGTCGGTGCCGACCGTCATCGGACGCGCTGGAGTGCTCGATCGTCTTGAAATTGAACTCTGGCCGAAGGAAATACAGGGATTACGTGCCAGTGGCAACGCATTGCGTCAAACGATCGCGACCGTCTTGCAACGCATCGGTAGTTAGTTACCGAAGATATCCTTACCGCACGTTTCTCCGCGCGGGTAGTGTTGGGTGCAAGGTAGCATTCCAAACATTGCCCGCGTTGGTTTTTATGGATAGCCCCGCCCCCCTGAACGTAAAATTCCTACTTCGCAGGGGGCTTTTCAGTAAGAGATTCTTTGCGAAATGTTGGCGGCGTTTTAGTTGTGGCCAAATAGGCAATGAAATTGCGAGCGAGTTGGCCGACTTGCTCTAGACCTTCGACGTCGATTGTGTCCGAATCATCGCCCGGCTTGTGATATTCTGGGTGCAGTCCTGTGTGTAGCATAAACCCAGGAATTCCCTTATTGATAAATGGCCAATGATCGCTATTGGCTGGCATTTTGAAGACGTAATCAATTTCTATGCCTAGCTTAGCATTAGCAGCATCTAATGGTCCCTTGATTCCGTTACCACTGCGGTGCCCCTGTACTTCGAGCGTTTCGCCGTCTAGTCGCCCTATCATATCAATGTTGACTTTGAATACTATTCGGGACAGTTCGACGGTGGGTTGTTCGACCCAATATTTTGAGCCAATCAGTCCTTGTTCCTCACTGTCCCAAAAACAAAACATCAAAGTGCGGTCTGGTTTGTTTCGAGGTTTGCTGAAATATCGCGCTAGTTCAAGGACGGTTGCTGTCCCACTTGCATTGTCATCGGCCCCGTTATGGATAGGCCCCCGGCTTTTCCCCTGACCATACCCAACATGATCGTAGTGAGCGCCGATTGCCACGATTTCTTTTTGAAGATCGGGATGTTTCCCGGGCAGGATTGCGAGAATATTGCGACAGTTCTCATATTTTTTATTGAAGGGTTGGAAGTAACTTGCTTCACCGGCGGTGGTTAGGCCGAATTCCGTTAAGTGTTTCACGATATAGCCGGCGGCTGCATGACCGCCCTTTGAGCCAGCGCGGCGTCCCTCAAATGAGTCGTCCGCTAGAATTTCAATATGCTTGAAAGCGTTTAATTGGTGGTTGCGTTGCGCGCTGACTGTGACGGGCAACAGGGCGACAACTAGTAGAAGTAACGATGTAATTGCGGCGCGATTCATGATAATTTGCTCTGGCAGAGGCGATGTTTTAATGAAATTAAGAGTGTAACAGGAACGGGCCGAATGTAAATCCATGGGAGGGAAATTGATTGCAGTTGCATGGTGGACATTTTCCAATGGATGACGCGCAGTGGCGACTTGCCGAGATGGCGTTATTGAATTAATATTTAGATTCACGGAGAGATGGCTGAGTGGTCGAAAGCGCCAGATTGCTAATTTGGTGAACGGTTAACGCTGTTCCGCGGGTTCAAATCCCGCTCTCTCCGCTTTTCCGAGGCGAGTTCGCACAGAAATGTGCGGATTCGGACTCTGGAAAAATGTGGGGGGGGTTGCGTTATAATGCGGGTTATGTAGCTTCCTTCTGTTCTCCCCATACCTTCAAGTAAGTTGGCATAATGCGCCTTTTCCTAAGGTCGCTATTTAACGCCATCGTGGGAACCACGGCAACTTGTGCCAGCGGACAACCGCATATTATTTTTGTATTATTCGACGATATGGGTTATGGCCAACCTATCTGTTACGCGCCATCAAGTCAGTTTAAGACGCCGAATATGGACCGCGTGGCACGGGAAGGTATTCGCTTTACTGACGCGCATTCCTGGGCTGCCAACTGCACGCCTACCCGGTAGGGAATATGCCTCACTACGCGAACATAAGGCCAGCATCTATGAGGGCGGACACCGGAAACCTTTTATGGCCCTGTGGCCGAGTAGAATCGAATCGGGGCAAACGAGTGATCAGATTATTTCTATCACTGATATTTTTGCCACCTGCGCGGATTTGCTTGAGATATCCCTGTCACAAAATGTTGCTGAGGATAGTGTCAATTTCCTTGATTGTTTATATGGCGAACAGCAATAAGATTTTCGCGAGGCTAGTGTCCACCAGAATGGAAAAAAAGCACTTGCGATTCGAAAAGGTAATGGAAGCTTATCGTTCATGGCGACAATAAGCGGGAGTTGTTTGATCTGAATGCCGACATAGGTGAAACGCGGAACGTAATTCACACAAATTTGAGGGTTGCAAGCACGTTAGCCGAACTGCTGCAAAGCTATCTCGACAATGGACGGTCCACACCCGGACAATCTCAACCTTTGGAGCATAAGATTTCATTAAACGAGATCCGGTACAAACAAAATAAATCGTTGCGGACCACGTAGAAACGTATTCAGGAGATCTGATTCTGCCCTTTGTTGTCCGCCTGCGCAAGTGTGATTGGCCAACCAGAAAACTGATTGCCCGGACTTCCATCAGTGGGATCCACGTTAAACCGAAAGGCGTCTAGCGTGTACGTTTTCTTCTCCGTGTCGATCGTCACGAAGCCAAATCCACTCCCTTTCTGATGTGCGCGTTCATACCGAGGCCGCTTAGTTGCGACTTCAGGATTACCCGTGGCATAAACATATACCTTGTTTCCAAAACCATCGAGGTACTCACCGGTATGTGCCAGGCCATGTTGGGGCCTATTTTGATGAGGCATTCCGACATCGTCTGGTCGCCACCAGCGTGGATAACCGGCACCAATTGCAGGGGTGCAAAAAGACCAATTGCTATCGCGTTGTTTGGCGACGCCATATTGGCAGAGGGATGCCAGATGTTGATCACCGTTGATATGCAGAGCCATAGATCCTCTAATAATATTAATGGCTCGATTTCGAGCAGTTTGCGGCCAAGCTCCGGAATCCAAGTCGGCTTTCAAGTATCCGTTAAAATTACCGTGGTGCGTCGCCACACCCGCGAAAACGGTCTGACTTAGGAGCACCTTCATCGTGTGCCCTCGCCAATCCTTGCTCCACGCCCTGAGAAAATCTTCCTGACGCTCACCTAGAAGAACCAATCCTGGTTTATCAAGAACTGAGGTATCAAAAGTTTTGTCTCGCACGTGATCCGCACGTCCCGAACCGGTCTCGACTCGCTCGGGTCCACTCTTCCATTGGCGGTCGCCCAGAATGGCAAAACTTACGCTCCCATAAACCATGTCGCCGAAATAGACACTAATATTCTGTTCAACAGGCTGCGGGTCATAAAAGTCTGGATGGTGGCTACAATTGGTTTTGTGCACCACGTTGACCATGCGGGCCGGTTCCCGATAGCCACCTTTGGAGGAAGCACCTTTTTCCAGATCCTTCATTGCTGTGCCGGATTCACCCCAAATATTTCCTTGAAAGACGTCATGATCGTCTGGGATACAGATTGTTGGTGCGTCCTTCATAGATTCACGGAAGGACCAACCAAATTGGTAGAACTTGCGAAGGTAATTAAGAATTGCCGGATCCGCAGGGTCTCGAATTATGCCAAATCCACCGTGCCCTTCGTACAACTGGTCCCCAGAAAAATAAATCATATCTGGTTTCATCTTAACCACGTTATTGGCGACCGGCTCATAAGGAAAAGCATAGTCGTTCTGGCAAGTGAGCGCGGCCAATCGCAACGGACGTCCGTCTGGATTCGAGCGAATCGTACCGTGCCAATGGTCAGGGGCCGACGAGCCGTCCTTGAAAGCCTGTTCGTAAATTACGCGGTAGGGCGTTGTCTGCGTCTCATTCCAGTTAGCTATGCGGAAAGTGGCCGTCCAGGCCTCCTGATCTAGCGAAGCCTTGCCCATCGTCGTCCACTCGCCCTGCCGTTTTATTTGGAGTTCCACCTCGTGCTTGTCAGCGTTTCCCAGTGGCCCCGTAAGTGCGGTCAACTTGAGAACAAAGCCATCCTTGCCACGTGAATCACTCAACGAGTACATCGTCCAGAGTAGCGGACCAAAAGTTTGTTTTGTTCGATGTGCAATAGCCGTGCCACCGATCTTCCAATTTCGAAAACGGTAACCTGGTGTGGGAACGCGACGTTGGGCACCTTGGTACTGGCTAACCACCGCGATATTCCCCCTTACCTTTTCCAAAGGAACTGACTGCTGAACGATTCCAAGTTGTCTACCGTTGGCAGGATCGCGTGCCGTCAACGTCAGTGCGCAGGTTTTTCCCTGCGGTCTTCCTTGTAGTTTCAGCAGCACGTGTGAATTATCGAGATTGGCGGTCAGTGGTGCGCGGGACTCGCCCAATATCAGATTATTCCCATGTAGGCCAGCATTCAAACCATTTTTGGCAAAGCAATTTGAACGGTACTCGTTTAGGTCACTTCGAATTCCGACTCGGAATCCGGCACCACCGTCGTTTTCGATTGCCGATGACTGCGACAATTCGATAGACATTGCGAAAGGCGACCCAGGATCAGTCAGTTGTCGCGTGACCGAATGGATGCTACGATCGGCGGCGGTGGTCTGGCATTGAACCCATCCATCTTGGATCCGCCAATCCTCCATCGGATTGCTCCAGAATTCCCCTCCAATCCAGACACGGTTGTGCGTTTGATCCCACTGTTCGATACGTTTTAATGTCTCGTCAATATTGGCCGCGCGGCCACGCTTGCGGCCCAGACCTAGAAATGCCCCCAACGCCAATACAACGACAACAAACCGACGTGTTACTTTTTCAATCACGATATCCTCGCTAAATAAAATACATGCCCCGCACGCTTCATTCAAAGAATCCGCCAATAGACCCTAGAATGGGACATTATATTAATCAAAACTTTCGTATCTCGATCATTGTTTTCGCTGTGAGTAGCAGGCGGGCTTTACGTTTCTAAAGTACGAATTTCAATTGAACTAATGAGGTAGGTTAATGACTCTTCGCATCCGATTGATGAGTCGCTGAATGCCCGAGCCGAAAAACTCCTTCTTTCGATCGCCGTCCACATAAACGATTGTGAAGGGTAAATCCGTTACGTCCGCAAGCCATGTGTTGGCTTTTTTGAATGCTGCCAAGCCTCCAAGATCAAGATCAATTTTCCCGAAACGCACGTTTGTCCATTCAGCATCGTCGCGGAGAAAGGACTCAATTTCCGACGTCCACGCCGCGCACGATTCACAATCAGACTTGCCCAGAATCAACACCGCTGCTGTTGAACTGAGGAAATCCTGCCACGTTTCTCGGTCAAGTAATTCTAGTCGGCTACACATTGTCGCTAGGCCACAAATTCGTCGCCGCTTTTCCAGTCCGCACCGCAAAGTCCGCCGCTTTGTAGTGCTTGGACGGTTCGCAACACTTCTTGGGGACTCCGACCAGCGCTTAGGTCGCTGACCGTTGTCGATCGTACGGTTCCTTGGTCATCCACAATTATCGTTCCGCGGTAGGAGACACCTAAGTCGTCCTTAAGAACCCCAAACGCTTTACTGAGGGAGTGATTTGTATCGGCGACAACGGGATGGGTGATCTCGTCTGGGAAGACCTCGCGATCTGCGAACCAGGCGCCGTGACTATAGAATGAATCGGTGCTGACACCGATGAGAGAAACTTCATCGTCTTCGAAATCTTCCAACAACTGCTGGAATCCATTAATTTCCGTCGGTCATATGAAAGTAAAATCCAAAGGGTAGAAATACAAAACGTACCATTTGCCGTTAAGTTCTCCGCTGCTCAGGTCTACCTGCTCACCTTTGAGATATGCGGGTGCGGTCCATTCGGGTGCGGGTTGGCCAACAAGACTCATTAGATTCTCCTTTGGTTGTTGTTGTGATGTTTATCTTCATGATAAGTGTTTCGGAATGATATCATAACGCAAGATTCACAAGAGCGGTAGCGGTCAGACGCGCCGATGTGGGGTTTGATTTTGCGTGACGTGACGATCGATTTGCAGAAGTTATGGAATCAGTTCTGTTGGGGGAAAACGTTTCCGACTGTCACTGTCCACCGGCTTACCGGATCGCATGCTCCACCACTGATCGGCACGCTCGACATCGTAACTAGGGTTCACGATAGGGATCCGTGCACCGACCGATATTCGCCATTGGGCGAGTTTTTTTCTGAGGTCGGAGGTGCGGCCGGGGAACATTTCCTTGACGTTACGGCTCTCTCCCAGGTCAATGTTTAGACGATACAACTCCACGTCGCCTGTTCCATCGAGATATTCGATAAGTTTCCAGTCACGTTCGCGGATGCTGCTCGCGGGTCGGTCGTGATGGTAATGGGGGTAGTGCCAATGCAGTGCGCTTCGGTTCACTTGGGCGCTCGGAGCGTGTAGAAGGGGAAGTAAGCTCAAGCCGTCTATGGGTTGGTTGGTTGGTAATTTGGCGCCAGCCAGTTCGGCAATTGTTGGGTAAAAATCGTAACTAATTGTAGGTTCGGCGCAAACGGTATTCGCACCCGTCAAAGGTGGATATTTGATAATTAAGGGTACGCGAACCCCACCCTCATGCAACGATCCCTTCTCGCCTTTTAGTGGCGCCATGCTGGCTACGATGTCATCCGTTTGCTCGCGGTAATCGTAGCGGCGTTGCAGTCCTCCATTATCAGACGTGAATATAATCATGGTGTTATCTGTTAATCCGTTATCTTCAACGGCGTCGATCAGCCTGCCTACCATGTCATCACAGTGTTCGATCATAGCGGCATAAACCGGATGGGGTAACTGCCGTTTTTGATCTAACTGTTTTTGTTGGTATTTAGCAACTTTTGTGGACATGGCGCCCAAGGGAATATGGACTGCAAATGGTGACAGCATCAGAAAAAATGGCTTGTCAGTGTTGGCATTAATGAAGTCAACGCAAATTTCACTCTCAAACTCTGTTCTATATTCATCGGTATTGGGTTTTCGCACGGAATCACCCAAAACTCGAAATTTCCCAGGCAGATGAGGGCCCGCAACCACGGCGGACAGGCCATAACCCTGCCTGTCGGGCTGAAAAGAAGGGCTATTACCAAGATGCCATTTCCCAACATACCCGCATTCATATCCGCTTGAAGCTAAAGTTTCCGCGATGGTTACGGTATCGAGTGGCAACGCCATTGTTGTTTGTGGCGTAATGACACGTTCAAAGGGCCGCCAATGCCCTGGAATATGCGCGGTAATTCCGATACGCGCCTGATTTTGTCCCGATTGCACGGCACAACGGGTGGGCGAACAGACGGCCCCCGCAGCGTAAAAGTCAGTAAATCGTAGGCCTTCTGCCGCGAGCTGATCAATTCGGGGTGTATCGACGAAGTCATTACCATAACAGCCGATATCCGCCCAACCGAGGTCATCGATAAAGATGAGGATAATATTAGGTTTAGCGGCTAATACGGGCCTTGTTCCCGTCAGGCCAAGCGCAAAAAGACAAATAAATAGGGCACGTGCCATAGGATACAATTCATTATTTAAACAGTTTATGTTTCGAATCACCCGCACTGATGACATACGCCACAAGATCCAGTATTTCATCGCGAGTCATTTTCGCCAGGAGCCCTTTTGGCATTGGAGAGACCTTTGAAATATTGATTTCATCAATTTGATTGCGATTCAGCCGAACTTGTTGGTTGGGGTTGGTAAGGTCGGTGTTGAGCATCAGGCTATCGCCATTAAGATTTACCACCACTCCGGTGTGAATGACCCCCGCATCCGTAATAACAACAACCGCAGAGAATTGTTCGTTGATGACCTTACTCGGGTTAATGATTTGGTCAAGTAAGTCATGAGGAGAATACCGTCGCCCGGCGGATGTCAGGTCTGGCCCGGTGATACCACCTTGATTATTAAATCGGTGACAGGCATAACACGCCGCGGCAGCAAACATTCGTTTGCCGTTTTGATAATTGCGTGCTTTTAGATCTGAATTAGCCGCCGCAGACAGCGTGTCAAGACTCCAGTCCTGGGTCTCTCGACCCTCGAAAATCGCTCCTAAGTTATCAATCACGGATTTGCGTACTGGCTTGGTCGCCAGCAAATCTGCAAGCAATGTTTTGGATTCTGGATCCAGGGACGCGACAGCGTCATCCCTTATGAATTTCAGGAAAATATCGAAACTCGCCCCGCCGCGGTAACTGTCAGCTTTGAGAAACCAGTTAAAGTACTGAGTGCGTAATTCGGTGTTCCATCCTGTTTGTAGCACACGTAGCGAACGAGCATATTGCAGTTGTTCTTCTTGTGTCGACGCGTTTTCGATTAAAGCCATAGTTTTGGCGGCCACAGTGGGAGATTCCAACCAGGCTAACGTTTCACATAGGAGCCAATTCTCCTCGAACGTATCTGCGGGGAAAAGAGGATCTAGTTTTTGGTTCAATTTGGCAACGATTGCTTGATCGGGACGACCAAAACGAACCAGCGTAATCTGTAAGGTACGTACAAGGGTTAAATGTTGGGCGGGTTTCAACTTCGCGGTATTTACGGCCAGTAGTGCGTTGATCAATCTTCGACCCATGGACTCATCCACGGGAGGGGATTGATCCGTTCGATGCTGTGGACAAATTCCCGTCATGCGACACAGTGCCAGTAAGGCCTCAACTTGAGTGTTCGGATTGCGGTCCCCCAATGCTCGGTCAGCCCATTGCTCCGTTGGCTGGTGTTCGACAGCCATACGAGCCGCCCAGCGGATTAATCGATCTTGGTGATCTAATAGGGGCCACGCAGCGTCTAAGGCACGAGGGTTTGGTTCCCCATGAAATGACTCAAGAAGATGCCGCGTTTCTCTGTCAGAAGTGGCGGACGGCTTTGCCGATACGGCGACCGTGGAGTCCTTTCCAACGTATGTTACTCGATAAAGGCCGGACTGCACTCGCCGTCCGCCGATGGTAAAGTACATTGCACCATCACCGGGGTGAATCATCGCATCTGTGATAGGAAGCGGCGCGCCTGTTACAAATTCTTCCTTTGTGGCAGTGTAACCCGACCCATCAGCTTTCAGGTGAACCGCATAAAGCTTGCCCCAACTCCAGTCTAACGCATACAACGCGTTTTGGTATTTGGCAGGGAATTTCGCGCCGTAGCCGAAGGTCATCCCGGTCGGGGACCCGGGACCGATGTCCAAAATACCAGGTAGGTTATCGGGATAGAAAACGGGACGTTTTCCCGCACCGTTACGCCAACCGAATTCCGCTCCACTGGTCACCAGACAGATACGTGTCGGTCTGTACCACGGTGTATTGAAATCGTATTCCATATCAGCGTCGTAGGTAAATAGTTCACCATCACGGTTGACCGCACCTCCGAAGATATTGCGAAACCCGGACGCGTACGCCTCGAATTGCTTACCGTCGGGAGAGACTTTATAGACAATACCGCCAGGTGCGAGAACGCCGCGATTATGACCCCGGCCGTCGGGCATGCTGGGTAGCAAGTGATCTTCGCCCCAAACCTGAGTCACGGGTGACGTGGGTTCAATGACCGGTGGTTTGGAATTGTTCCCCGTAATCAGAAAGAGCGATTTTCCATCCGGAGTAGGGACGACCGCGTGTACGCCATGGTCGCCGCGGGATTTTACTTCCCGTAATAGATCAACTTTGTCGAGTTGATCATCTCCGGTACTGTCCGTGAGGCGATAGAGCCCACTGGATATCTTTTGTTCATAGTCGTTCACACCGACATAGAGCGCATCGAATGCCCATACCATTCCATTGACGGCCCGGATAGGTGCTGGGACAGTTTCAATGCTTCCGGGATCCAGTGGAGAACCAGCTGCTGGCGGTTGCATGCGGTATAAGCCACCAAATTGATCGCTGACGATTATTCGCCCCTTGTTGTCGACGCACAAGTTAACCCACGATCCCTGATCCTTGGAGGGAACGGAATACAATAGCTCCACTTTAAACCCAGGCGCCACCTTAATGTGACTGACGGGCGTTGCATTGTTCTGCCCAGTTTTGTCCTGACCTACCAAAGACGAAAAGCAAAGTAAATATACAAATATAACTAATAGTATGGGACTGCAGAGTCGCGAATTTGTCGTTGGTCGCTGAGTATTTGTCATGATGAAATTACGGTCCATATTATTTGCGGATTGTTAAGGTGATTCGATATCTGGCATTTAATAAACAAGTGGTCAAGCAATTTTATAACATATTTAAGACGATTTAACGACACACCCTTGAGCATCTCGTCTGCATACAGCAGATACTGTTTCCAATAACAATACTGTTTAGCCACCATCAATACCAACTGCGACACCCGATAGCCAATACAACACAATTGATTGAAACGCGATCGGGAAAATATCCGGATAGAACAAATAAGGAGTCTGCCACGGAAAGAACCGTGACAAATAATATCAAGATGTAAGACGGACGCATCCAATGCATGTTTCCTATAGAATCGTCAAGGCAACACATATAATCTAGTACGATGTGTGAGGCCGATTGAAATATCAAATGTACGGCAATCATTGCCATCAAACCGCGTCTTTAACGGGAGTTGTGACTGGTATTTGCCATGCGCAGAAAAGGTTGACGATTGGAGACCGCTCGGTTATTTCTATAGCATGAGGGCGCGTTATTGTTTTATAATGCCTTCAGTGTGAACGCCGCATCTAGTGACGTTTGTTTTTGAAAAAATTAGACCCTGAGTCTCCGGCCTTCAAAGTTCAATAAATGTATCGAATTTTTCTTTTGACGATTGTTTGTGTTTCGGGCAACTCTTTTGTAAGTGCGCAGGAACCGACCCCCGACCAACTTCGGTTTTTCGAAGCGAAGATACGTCCTGTATTGGTCAAGCACTGTTATGAATGCCATTCTAGCGAGGCCCTTCTCAACGATAAATTAGAGAATGAATTGCTGCTGGATACAAAAGCTGGAATTCGCAAAGGGGGCGAAAGTGGACCGGCAGTCGTTCCAGGCGAACTCGAAGACAGTTTATTGATTAAAGCGATTCGTCACGATTCATTTAACATGCCGCCGGATACAAAACTGGGAGGCGACGTTATTGCCGATTTTGAGAAGTGGGTAGAGATGGGCGCGCCCGATCCCCGCGATGGTCCCGCGACCCAACTTGCAAAGACCGAAATCGACATCGAATCCGGCCGCGGTTTCTGGTCGTTTCAGCCACTTCTTGAATCCCAGCCGCCGACGAAATTGAAGTCACCATGGATTCGAAACAATATTGATCGGTATGTATATACAGCGTTAAATGAAAATGGGCTAGAACCCAATCAGGAAGCAAGTCGGCATACATTGATACGCAGGGCGTATTTTGACTTGTGGGGTTTACCTCCAAATCCTGAGGACGTGGAGTCGTTTATCAACGACCCAGCTGCTGACGCGTACGAAGCATTAGTGGATCGATTGCTGGCTGGGCAACATTATGGCGAACGTTGGGCTAGGCATTGGCTTGATTTGGCACGCTTTGCTGAAAGCAACGGCTATGCGTTTGACAAAGATAGGGCGGGGGCCTTTCATTATCGCGATTTTGTAATCAAGGCGCTAAATCAAGATATGCCCTATAACCAATTTGTTCGACTGCAAATTGCTGGCGATCAGATTGCACCTAACGATTATCAATCGCAAGCCGCGACAGGCTTTTTGGCAGCAGGCACATTTACTTCCCAGCAAACCCAGAAGGAACGTGAACGCAGTCGATACGAGCAATTGGATGATATTGTCGGCACCATCGGCACCGCCATGTTGGGACTCACCATCGGTTGCGCTCGTTGTCATGATCATAAATACGATCCGCTGCCCAACGATGACTACTATCGTTTCACAGCCTGTTTTGCAGAGACTGGATTCCAAGATTTTGACTACGATCCGGATCCCGCTGGAACGCAAACGGCAAAGAGTGAATTTGATGCAGCGCACAAACTATTGGTTGATGCGCGGGTAAACTTTGAAAATTCTGAATTAACCAAACGGCTCAATGAATGGTTGAAATCGGAATCCGATCTACCGGCGAGTGAAAAACTTGGAGTTTGGCAAACGATCGGCCCGTTTGCGGCTGCTGACTTTAAAAAAGCCTATTCCAAAGATTTTCCGCCGGAGGGTAAAGTCGACCTGAATGCCACCTACGACAAACTTAAGTGGATTCCGCAGCCGAGTTGGACTGACGGTGAAATCCACAATACGTTTAGTGGCGATAATAGTGCCAACTATCTGTACCGTACAATTGAAGTTGTTCACAAAGGGCCTTTAGAAATCTCGCTAGGTCGAGACGACGCAATCAAGGTGTTTCTCAACGGCAAACAAGTTCTCGCTAAAGAAGTGACGGGCGGCGTAGTTGCCGATCAGGACAAAGTAACCTTGCAACTAAATGCCGGCAGCAACGATCTGTTGATCAAAATTGTAAATGCTTCTGGCCCTTCAGGTTTCTATTTCAGCACGAAATTAGCCATTCCTAAAAATATCCAAGACATCATCGATATTACGGAAGACAAGCGTAACGCCAAACAAAAACAAGATTTGCTGAAGTGGTATTCCCCGCGGGATGCAGATTGGGCCAAATTGGATGGACTTGAACGGGAACACCTGAAACTACAACCCAAACCGGCGATCACGAAAATCTATGCCGCAAGGAAGAATGGCGCGACTTATAATTTTGGGGCTGATACCCGCAAGGTATATTTTCTCGCACGAGGAAACTCGAATACTAAAAAAGGACTAGCTTCCCCAGGTTTCCTGCGAGTGCTTACTGCTAGCGATAAGACGGAAAATCATTGGGTGACTCCAAGTGAGGCGCAAGTCGGCGAGTCATCCCAACTACCGCCGCGGGTCGCATTGGCCAATTGGTTAACCGATGAACAACAGGGTTCCGGTTATTTATTGGCACGTGTGATCGTTAATCGGATTTGGCAACACCATTTAGGGCGAGGAATTGTCAGTACCCCCAGTGATTTCGGTAGTCAGGGAGCCACACCAACGCACCCTGAATTATTGGATTATTTAGCAACGGAGTTGATTCGTAATGATTGGCAACTTAAGTTTATACACCAATTAATAATGAAGAGTGCTGTCTACCGCCAATCAGGTGAAAATAATGTACTCGCCGCCAAAACCGATCCGCACAATGCACTCTGGTGGAGACGGGGTTCAACACGCCTAGAGGCCGAAGCCATTCGCGACACGTTACTTTCGGTTAGTGGGTCGCTTGAAAAAACGATGTATGGAAAAGGCACGTTAGATCAAAATAGCCCGCGTCGTAGTATTTACCTTACCGTCAAACGCAGTAACCTAATTCCGATATTGCAACTTTTTGATGCGCCCGACTCAATTCAAAGCATTGGGCATCGCGATGTGACTACCGTTCCACCGCAGGCGCTGGCGTTGATGAACTCGGCCTTGACCCGTCAGTTGGCCGAAAAATTCTCTAAACGCATCTATATGTCATCAGAAACAACGACAGAAGAAGTTGTGAGGAAAGCTTACGGTATAGCGCTTTCCCGCGGACCGACTGTTACTGAAATGAAACAGATGTCCGATTTTATCAGAGAACAGGCAGCGTCATATGGCGACTCAGATAACTCCATGAATCTGGCAGTTATCGATTATTGCCAGATAATGCTTTGTCTCAATGAATTCCTTTTTATCGATTAGCGCTGATTAATTATCAGGATCTTAGATTATGAATAATAACGATTTTAATTTTGATTCGCGAAGGTCATTTCTCCGAAATGCTGGCCTCGGTTGCGGTTCTCTCGCGCTTACAAGTCTGCTATCCGATGAAGGCCTGCTCTCGTCGGTAAACGCCTCCGATGGACCGCGTGCTCGACATTTTGCGCCCACGGCAAAATCAGTGATCTGGTTGTTCATGCCCGGTAGTCCTTCTCAAGTAGACACCTTTGATTACAAGCCGGAATTGCAGAAACGGGATGGACAGAAACTAGCAGGAGCCGACCCAAAAACTGGCTTCTTTACCACTAGCGGAAAATTGCTAAAGTCTCCCTTTAAATTTAAGCAGCACGGTGAATCAGGTGCATGGGTTTCGGAGGTATTCCCAAATATGGCCCAGCACGTCGATGACATGGCAATTATGAATTCTTGTTTTTCTCAATCCAATAATCATACTCCGGCCATGTTAGAGATGAATTCCGGAATGTTTCTTCAAGGACGCCCCTGCATGGGTTCTTGGGTGACGTACGGACTTGGTTCTGAAAATCAAAACCTACCTGGATTTGTAGTCATGCGGGGCGCTATGCCGCGCGGCGGAAAACCAATCTGGTCTCCGGGGTTTTTACCCAAAGTGTTTCAACCCACATCCATTGATGGACGAAGTGCGACGCCGATTGATAATCTTGCAAGAGTATCGGGTATGTCGCAATCACAACAACGTTCGCAACTCAACTTACTTAAATCGATGAACCAAAAGCATCAAGAACTCCGCCCGCATGAAGCGGATTTGGCTGCTCGCCTTGAATCGTTTGAATTGGCATATCGAATGCAAGAAGCGGCACCCGAGGCATTGGATATTAGTAGGGAAACCGAGGCAACTCATGAGGCTTACGGTGTTAATCAGAAAGAAACTGAATTGGTAGCCAAACAATGTATTTCAGCCCGCAGATTGATTGAACGCGGGGTTCGATTTGTTCAGCTATATGCCGGTACGAATGGAGGCGGTGGGGGAGTGGCTGATGTGCCGTGGGACGGGCACAGCAATATTGGTGCGAACCATCGAATTGCGGCTAAGAGCGTTGATCAACCTATTGGCGCGCTGTTGTCGGATCTCAAGGCGCGGGGGATGCTTGACGAGACTCTTGTCGTATGGGGAGGGGAGTTTGGTCGAACCTCGGATTCCCAGGGATCAATGGGGCGCGATCATAATCCACATGCTTTCACAATGTGGATGGCGGGCGGCGGAATTAAGGGCGGTATCCGATATGGCGCCAGTGATGAATTTGGATATAAAGCGGTAGAGAAGCGTCTCGGTGTTAATGACCTTCATGCGACAATTCTGCATTTACTAGGGATCGACCATATGAAACTAACCTATCGGTTTAATGGGCGCGATTTTCGACTGACCGATGTTGCTGGTGAAGTCATTCAAGATCTATTGGCCTAATGGCTGGGCGGAGTATCTGCAGTGACGTTAGTAAAAATTCAGCTGTCTTTATTATTTGGGCTGCTTGCTTTCGGTCTTGGAACTGAAACGCCTTCGCTTCCCAAACCTGACCAGGTCGATAAACCGGGAATGATTCGTTTTATTGTGCCGGATATCAAGAAGCTCCCTGGTATCGTTGTAGATAATGTAAACGCAACACTTGTCGGCAAGTGGCAACATTCTGTGCATACACCCCCCTTTGTCGGTGCGAGTTACATTCACGATATGAAGGAATCAAAAGGTGAGAAATCGGCTACCTTCATTCCGAATCTTCCCGAGACGGGTCGTTACGAAGTTCGCATGTCCCACAATTCCAATATCCGCAGAGCCAACGGAGTACCGGTTACGATTCGCCACGCCGACGGTGAAACTGTGGTCAAGGTGAACGAGGGAGAACCGGCGCCTATCAAAAAGCTCTTTAGGTCACTCGGGACGTTTCGCTTTCATAAGGGGACTTCGGCTTCCGTAACGATTAATACTCAAGGAACCGATGGTAAATATGTCATTGTGGACGCGATTCAGTTTTTACCTGTTGATTAGGTGAAATATGGGAATACCTATTAAACGTCGTCGTGCGGATCCGTCGCGAACAATTCCACCGCGAGTTCTTTCTGATAACTGAAAATATGATATATCGGACTCCTTAAAATGATGTGGTCGGGTATAATTAAAAGTTCTTGAATGGCAGCGGGCCTTTCGCTGCGCTATATATTGTTAGTTAACCATGTGAAAGCAGAGTATGAGTCGACTTTACACCACCATTTCGTTGGGAGCTTGCCTCTTGGCGGTAGTGATCGGTGTTCAATGGATTGCGGCTGAAAATAAACCAAGGAATGTGCAGCCCTTCACGATTCCTGCTGCTGTTGAGTCCATTCTGAATAACCATTGCGTGTCGTGTCATAATTCCGAAGTCAAGGAAGGTGAAATTCGCTTTGATAATCTCACGGATCTACCTGATGATGATAGATTGGAGCTGTTGAATAAAGCTCAGTCGCAACTCTTTTTTGATTCGATGCCGCCTCAGGACGCGGAACAACCTTCGTCGGTAGAGCGCGAGGAATTGGTGGCGTGGGTGTCAATGGAACTTAATAAACATGACGCGTCCAAGCTTGACGACAAGTTGCGATTGCCGGGCTACGGGAATTATGTCGATCATGAGAAGTTATTCTCCGGTGAATATGTTGGGGAGAAGGGTTTCACTGTGGACCGCCGCTGGTTGATCAGCGAATTTATTTTTAATGCGAAGATTAATCGGTTACTGGATTACGAACCTACTAGAACTATCGACGGTCAGCGGATGTTGGTTATTGGTGACAACGGTGTCAATCTCGGCACTCGATTTGGCGGCGGAAGTCTTCGGCAAAGCATCACGAATCCCTTTTTGTTGCCCACAAATATTGGTGTTCGGTATTACGACAATACGATGCTGGCAGGCGGTCATCTACTGACGATGATTTCAAATGCTAGGAAAATCGCCGCCTATATGGCCTCCGAGCGAACGATGAAGGCACACTACCCGGCCATGTACCGAATTATGAAGTTGGAATTGGAACATCTAGAAACACTGCGTTTACGGGTTGAGTTTTTAAACCTGCATGTCGCTAGGGTCACTCGTGATATTTACCAAGAAAAAGACGAAAAACTGTTACCACAGTTTGTTAGAACATCCGTAGAACCAATACCCGTTTACGGAACCGACGGTGATGGTAATCCGATCAGGCGAACCAATTTGGAGTTGTTACGAACACGTTACGGAGATGATTTACAGGCGGTTTATCGTGGTATCGCGTTGTACTCGGGAGATGGCGTCACGTTTGAACAGATCATAGAAAAATGTGAACAAGAATGGTTCACGTTTGGAGTGCATGAGAAACGTTTGCGGGCTCGAGTAACACTCATGATGGTCCTCCACAAGCAATGGGATATGTCGCTGGTAACGGAAGACGTCGGTAAAAGGAATATTCAGTTTCCAGAGTATAGCCCGCTGTCAGATACGGAAATGGTCGTCATCAATTCAGCGATCGAAAATCACAGGAAAAAAGGTGACACATACAGACAGATTATAGATAAATGCATGGCCGAATGGACGCGAACGTTTGAGGCGGAACGGATTGCGTCAGGGGATGTCGGTGATAGTCGTGTGGCCGAGTTAGTGGACGAAATGTTCATCAAAATTATAGAACGCAAGCCAACGGAACAGGAGGCCAAGGATG
>JABHUV010000204.1 GCA_018658605.1 Planctomycetaceae bacterium
GACCCCCGTTCGCCGATACGATGGCAGGCGGCACACTTAGATTTTTCCGCGAAGAAAATTTTCTTACCGCGTGATACATCTCCCATGCCGATGAGTGGCAGCAGTTTGTCAAGGCTGGCAAGTTTGGCCTGGTCCGCGATACGAATTCGTCCGAGGATCTCATTAGCTGCGGGTAAAAGATCTTGCGGAAATCGTTTAATGACATTGCCGAACAGGAATGGCGGCACACCAGTCACATTTTGTGCTGTCGCAATAGAATTGACGAACAGTTTTGCAATTTCAGGGTCGCTAGAACGTTCGTAGGGTCGGATGAGTTCTGTGAGGTGTGCTGCGCGAGCACGTGGGAAAACAGTCACAATGCGTTTTAATTGATCGGTGGTGAGCGAGGTGCTACCGATACGCTGTGCGGCACCTTGTCCCGCACCGGATCCGTTGTTGACAAGTTGCAGCAACAGTTCGAGTGAATCATCGGTAATACGGCCACGTTGACCATTGGCGACTTCCAAGGCGGCGATTCGTTGCAGCATTGGACGGTCTATATCATCACCAAGTTGTTGTAGTCGCGTGTCGAAGTGATCCGTTTTGATCGCAGCTAAAGCAGCCAATGTTTGATCAACGATCCGCTGTTCATCATTGGCTAAGCGTTGCTCCAGCGGTGCGACCCAACTTGCGTGTAGCGTTAGTCCGTTACCTGCAGCAATTGCGGCGAGTAATAGTTCTTTGATTTCAGTAGTGGTTTGCCTGTTGCTTAATAAGCGTCCCACGAGCTCAGCGGTTTTATCTTGTCCGAGAGAATCTGTGATAAGCTGTCGTGCGATTTCACGGCTTGCTGCTGTGCCAGTGGCTTCTAGGAGTGGGCCAATAACATCCACGGAATGACTTGCCCAATCGGCATGTTGGCTGAAGACATGGGCGGCTGCGAGTTGAGTGCGAGGGTTTTGGGAAACAACCAATCTCAGTACGTCTTCCGCAGTCAGGTTGCCATCTACCGCCTGTGTCATTTGGTCTACTGCAAGCAACGCTCCGCGTTGACTGTCAGGATCGTCACTTACTAAACCCTGTCTTGTTACCGGCACGTTGTCGATTTCGATCAACGCGAAGATTATAGCATGGTCTTCCGTACGATCGATATCAGCGGGGTTTGCTAAGGCTGCGAGTAGATGCTCAATAGCCGTCGGGTCTCCCAGTCGACCGAGTGCCGTAGCGGCTTCACGGCGAATTTCAGGGTGCTCGGATTTGAGCAATTGGATAAGTTGTGGTTTGGCCAGTGGATCGGGGTAAGTGCTAAAGCTGCGAACAGCGATATGTTGCACAAGTGGATTTTGGTCAGCTAAGGCTAAGCGGACGGCTTCGTGAGCAGCGAGTTGTGTGGTGGAGGTGTTTTGATTTGTTGGATTACTTTGTTGCTCGGCAATGATTGCTTTGCCAACGATGTTCGTAAGTGTCCAGATTGCACCTTGTCGTTTCAAAATACCAGACCGATCGATGGTTTGCCGTAGTGTGGCAATCATGGTCTGCCCACGTTTCGCAGATTCAAGGATCGCTCGTTGACGAACAGCGTAACGCGGATCACCGAGTAGTTGAGCCAGTTGACCGTGCGTTTGTGCCGACCAGTCAAGGAGATTACCACGTGGATCAATTTGTGCCGTCATGCCATCACGGCTGACGCGGTAAATGGCACCGAGAATATCAGGTCGAGCGAATTGTGAGGTGGGGCAACCTCGATAGAACCAGCCGCCGGTGTCAACTACAAGTAAGGTACCATCGGCGTCTTCGACGAGATCGGTAGGATGAAATTCTCGGTTCTCGGAAGAAATAAACTCTCGTTGTACTGCCGAATATGTCGCGCCGGATCGCTCAAGTTCGACTCGCACGACTTTACCACTATTGAAAAAAGTGGCAAACATGTTGTCTCGCCACTGTTGGTTTCCTCGGCCCAGTGCCCCGCTGCGATAGCGGAGTGTTCCGGAGATTGCGACATGCCCGAAGCGATGGACGGGCCCAAGAACGGGGCCGGTAGTTTGGAGTTCTGTGAGTACTTGTTCACGATGAGGATACGCACCACCGTGCAGCCAATGTACAAGGCAGTCGACACGGGGCCGAGTATAGAAAATGTTGACGGTACCGAGGATTTCACCCGCTGGTGTGAAGTCGACTTCAACTGGGTTATCCATCCCGCCACCACTGTGACGGCGAACGTCGGTCCCGGCAATCGTACTCGAGAATATATAAGAACCTTTGCGGGAAATGGTGACGTTCCCATTCTTATCTTTGAATTCATGTCCGTGGTATCCATCGCACCAGTACAGTCGGCCGTCAGGTCCGAGGAAACAACCGTGGATGCTAGCGGCGTTACCCGTAAAACCGAAACGGTCGACAATAATATCGCGTTTGTCGGCGATGCCGTCACCAGTGGTATCAGTGAGTCGCCAAATATTTGGGGGAGAGGCGACGTACAGCGAACCATCGTGCCAGACCCCACCCATTGGGAATGTCATTTTGTCGGCAAATACGGTGCTTTTGTCAAACTTGCCATCGCCATCGAGGTCTTCGAGCAGGTTGATTGAATTTGGTAGTTGGGCTTCGAGGTCGGCGGCACTGAGGTTGACTCCGGCATTGTTACAAACATACAACCTACCGAGGTCATCAAACGTGGCGAAGGTAGGGTGCTCAACAAGTGGAGGCCCCGCGACAAGCTCAACGGAATACCCGTAGGGGACATTGATTTTCTGAGGAATGAATTCAGTGGGTAATGCCGATGCGATAACGTTGGGACGTTCCTCGGCACGTGCCGAGGATGCGAGCGGGCCACAAATGGAGATAGCAATTAGACTGAGGAGGGCTTGGACAGGGCGTGACATATTATTCAATCCGAAGAGTGTAGGTAGGATTTGATGATACGTTTGCTATTGTACCAAACCGAGAACCACTAATTAGTGCAAATCAGCATGAATGACCTGTGGCGTGACGATAATGGTAAAATTGCCGATGAATAACTACAAATTAGCACGAATGACTTAGTGACCGGAATGAGCGATCAAAGTGAATTGTTAGACGATTACCAGCGGGATGGAGTTGTACGGATTCGGGAGTTCTTTTCAGCAGATACGGTTGCTGAGATTAGAGCCGAGTTAGCTCGCTATATCCGCGACGATTTGCCGTCGAAACCGAAGGATGCTCGTACGTTGGAAGCCGATGGTAAGACGATTCGTAATCTGTGGCGACTGGAGCAACATAACGAGTACTTCAAGGAACTTGGGCAGCGACGGGAAATGACCGCGCTGGTTGCAGCGTTGGTGCAAGGCGAACCGGTACTGACGGGTGTGGAAACATTTAGCAAGCCTGCGCGGATTGGTTCTGCCGTACCGTATCATCAGGACAATGCCTATTTTTGCCAGACGCCGCCTGATATGTTAACCGTGTGGGTAGCAATGGACTCGGTTACCGTTGAGAACGGTGCTGTTTACTTCATCAAAGGCTCCCACAAATCTGGCATGTTGCCTAGTAAACCATCGGGAGTCACGGGTAACTCGATTGGATTGGCGGCAATGCCCGATACCCCCAGATCTGAGCAATTTTGTGCGACGCTTGCTCCGGGTGATGCAACCATTCATCACTGTGAAGTTGTCCATCATTCTAACGCGAACCTCACCGAACAATCGCGCCTCGGTTTGCTGTTTGTTTACCGTGGAACTCATACCCAGACTGACGCAGCGCTGCAGGCCACTTACA
>JABHUV010000328.1 GCA_018658605.1 Planctomycetaceae bacterium
AAACACCGACGCCGTGCTACAGCCATTGCTAGCTTCCAAGGAACCCTCAACCATAGCGACTAGCGTACAGTAATGTATCTCGCCAATCACCTTGTGTTCGTTTTGATGGCTATGCCCCTGAAACACAGCTAGTACTTGACCCGATTCCTCGAGAACCTTGCGTACTTCATCCGCATTTTTTATACCGTGTGACCCAGCGTTATCAAGGCGTTGGTGAGCGAAAACAATGGTCGGCTTGTCAGCATTGGCCAAATCCTGTTTGAGCCACTGAAGTTCAGCAGCAGGAACATTGGGATCCGTCCAAACAAAATTCTTACGCTGATACGGTACGCCATCACTTCGAAAGCAAGCGTCTAAAACTACAAAATGGACGTTGCCTTTATCAAACGAATAATAAGACTTCTCTTGCCCTACACCGTCGAGAAATTCCTTTTTGGTTAGCGTGTCCACACAATGGTTTCCCAACACATAGTGCTTTGCAAGTTTGACGTTCGCCATCTCCTTGGTGATGCGAGTCAGATAACCAAGCTCAGTTTTTACATCAGCCGCAGCGTCAATTAAATCGCCCAAGCAAACAAGAAAATCGGGTTTGTCTTTCTCAAATTGAGCAGTCGCTTGTTCCAGCTTGGCAATCGTCTCGCGATAGTGACGCGACCCAGCGGGCGGTTTATCGGCATAATGCAAATCGGTAATCATGCTAAAGCGAACATTAGCATCAGCAGCGGAAGTGCCAGCAATCCCAGTTCGATTATGCAGTGCTACGGCAGAACCCAGTAACAGCAAACTACCATCTTTCAGAAACAGACGCCTCAGCATTCAAATTCTCCTAACTGAACATTATTTATACGGAGCTTTCATTATAGCACTAATACGACGAATGTCGTAAAATCCGTAATATTACAGAACATCAACTATTATTTTACTGACTATCATTTCACCATGAAATCAAATCCCTTCCATTTTATAACCAGTATTATTATCGTGACGCTCGCTGGCTGCCTCCTACAAAGTGACAACCCTGCAGCGCCCGATGTCCAACCCACGAAGGAAAGTACCGTGTCCGCCGAACAACCCAAATCCTACAACGACCTAAACGCTGAAGAAGAATACGTTTTAATTCACAAGGGAACCGAACGAGCGGGTACTGGCGAATACACAGACAACAAAGCAGACGGAACATACGTTTGCCGGCGCTGTAACGCTCCGCTCTATGAATCATCAGATAAGTTCGACAGCGGTTGCGGCTGGCCAAGTTTTGATGATGAGATCCAAGATGCCGTGACTCGAGTGCCGGATGCGGACGGACGCCGAACCGAAATTGTCTGCAGCAATTGCCAAGGACACCTCGGGCACGTTTTTCTTGGCGAACAATTCACAGCCAAAGACACACGCCACTGCGTGAACAGCATTTCAATGGTTTTCGTCGCCAACCCGCAAGAACTTCCCGTTGTGATCAAGGTGACCAAATAACAACCATCGCCTGTTGAGCGAGTTTAATCACTGGACCCGTCCCACGCACTCCACCAATCTTTAAACAGTTGGTATTGCTGCTCTACAAACCCGCGTTGACTTGCCGTCAAGCAATCGCTTTCGTTGAAATGCACGGCGTACTGCGCATCACCGTTAAGCTCCAGAAGATACTTGTAAAACAATACCAAATCTGGCCCTTCGTCAAACGTCGAAAGAACCATCAAAGCGTCTTCCAGTTCTTGGGCTAGCCGCCGCGCTGGCACATCCCCCGCGGCCGCCGCACTTGCAAGTTCTATCAATCGTAACACCTCTCGCGGCAAGGCATTACCGATCCCCGTAATCGCGCCGACCGCACCACAATTAACATACCCGTGCACAACTTGTGTATCGACGCCGACCATCAACGCCAAAGTGGCATCACCACTGGTAATATGTTCAGCTGCATAACTCAGGGAATCAGCGCCACCGAATTCTTTAAATCCCACCAGATTGGAAAACTCCGACCGCAAATCAAAAAACAAATCGGCTTTCGTCTCGAATCCATAATACGGACTGTTGTAGATCACAGCGGGCGTATTTGGTGCCGCTGCCAGTATTCCTGCAAAATGATGTCTCTGAGCGGTAGCCGATGTCCCGCGTGATAGGACTCGTGGAATTACCATCAATCCCTCCGCGCCGACACTTTCTGCATGCGCGGCATGTTCCGCTGCCAAGCGGGGGTTCTGCGCCCCTGTACCAACGACCACAGGAACACCTGCTTCGCACAGACTCGCCACACCCTGCTGTCGCTGTTCGTCCGTCAGCAGTGGCCAGTCACCCATCGATCCACAGTAAACAACACCGTTCATCCCACAATCCATCAATTCCTGAGCCTTGCGGACTAAGGCTGCATAATCGGGAGTGCGATCCTCGCTGCTAACGCAGGGTGTCATAATAGCTGGAATACAACCACTAAATATTGGTGCCACTTCTTGGTTTTTCTGATTCATAATCGAACTCTCAAACTAGTAATAAATCTTTTACTTCAACGACCGGCCACGTCGGGGCTTTTTGGTTTGCGCCAATTGGTTCCACGCCCAGCGATACAAATTTCGTGAATCTGCATAACGAGCACTCGACCCCGACGCTCCTAACACGACGATAAACAACTCCTTACCGTCGCGGACACCATGAGATACCAAACACGCGCCGGCTGCGGTTGTCGTACCTGTCTTGACGCCGTCATAGCCAGCAATCCCTAATAGTCGATTGGTGTTCTTCCACGTGATAAGACGCGGTGGAGCGTCAGCAGTTGTGACCTGAGTCGCGTGTTGTCGTGTATTGACGTACTGACGAAACAACGGGATATCGAATGCTGCGTAAGCAAGCTTCGCTAAGTCAGAGGCCGACAACAAATGCCCCTTCGCCGTTAAACCATGTGGATTGACATAATGGCTATCGTTCATGCCAAGCTGTTTAGCCGTGGCATTCATTAATCCAATAAACAAGTCATAGCTCTGCTCAGCGGTACAATCCTCTTTACCACTTAAGCGACCACCAAAGAACTCAGCAAGAGCGACCGACGCATCATTGCCCGATGGCAACATCAATCCATACAACAACTCACCGACACTGATTTTCTCACCAGCGTGAACCCCAGCAGTACTACCGGGCGTCCCATCTGCTCGCTTGGAGAATGTAATCACTTCTTGCAACACTTGCGGATGTGTTTTCGCGTACTTCAATACTAAATAAGCCGTCATGATTTTCGTCGTACTGGCGATGTCGATAGCTTTGTTATTATTTTCACCCCACAACACCTCGCCAGTGGCAGCATCCGTGATAACCCAAGCTTTACATGTCAGAAATGGCAAACCAACAAGTGCATCATTGGGTTCTCTAGGTAACCGTTGCCTATTAAACCGTTGCACGTCATCAATAGATTCATCTTTGGTAATGAGTGTACCCAGTGCCAACCAAGTCTCCGAATCGACGCGCCCGGTTGCTCCCAAGTCCCGCGAAGTCTGGAAAAGCTCAACGGCACGCCGTGTATTGGGCCCAAAATCTCCATCAACATTCAAACGAGGAGATGGCGTCAGCCGCGCGTTCAATGTGCGTTGTAAATATTCAACGATTTCTCCCGCTGCACCCAGTTCTAGCGTAGGCGGCGACTCTTGCCGCAGCGCAATCACCTCTGATTGCCCGATCACGACATTACTCAATAACAACAGTGCTATCAAAAACACTAGCGATAGTTGTGAGTGATTTTGAGAACGTGCCACTATGTTATCCATTGTAAAACAAATTTTTGATGATAAAAAAGAGTCGCGGTCAATATTCCATTGAAACTACCATAATAACCATCAGTCATTCAACTAGCCCCGCAATACTATTACAATGATGTTATACGGTTTTGCACCACCGCCTACGCGCTGGGCCTCTAGTAGGTTTCCTTGCCACACAACAGGTAACACTTTGAAAAAATTAACTCGCTTCTGCGCTTCTTCAATTACTATTTTACTGCTGGGCATCAGCACTAGTATACACGCTACTGAATCACAGGCGGAAATGATTCAATACAATCGAGACATCCGTCCTATTCTGTCGCATGCTTGTTTTACCTGTCACGGTCCAGATGCCAATGCTCGTCAAGCCGAACTTCGACTAGACATCCGCGTTGACGCATTGCGGGAAACTGAGAACGGAACATTACCAATCGTGCCAGGCAAGGCAGCGGCGAGTGCGTTGATACAACGCATCTCTAACGCAGACCTTTCCCTGCGAATGCCACCGGAAGGCCACGCCGCTTTGACCGCTGAGCAAATCGACACGCTCACCCAGTGGATCAATCAAGGTGCCAAATATCAGCAACACTGGGCATTTATCCCTCCCACCAAAATCGAAATCCCTACCGTCAAAAATAAATCGTGGACGCGCAATCCGATCGACAAATTTGTTTTGGCTCGCTTAGAAAAATCCAATCTAAAACCGAACGCTCAAGCTGATCGTGAAGCATTGATTCGCCGTGTCGCATTCGACCTCACAGGCCTGCCACCAACAATTGCACAAATCGACGCATTTCTCACGGACAAACAAGATACTGCCTATGAAACCATGGTAGACCATTTCCTCGAATCCTCAGCCTACGGCGAACACATGGCTAGATACTGGCTTGATCTTGCTCGCTACGCCGACACCAACGGCTATCAATACGATACAGAGCGCACTCAGTGGGTGTGGCGTGATTGGGTCATTCATGCCTATAACTCGAATATGCCCTTTGACCAATTTACTATCGAACAGATCGCGGGCGATCTCATCCCCGACGGTACGCCCCAGCAACAACTGGCCACGGGCTTTAATCGCAATCATGCCATCACCATCGAGGGCGGAATCATTAGTGAGGAATATCGCGTGGAATATGTGATGGATCGAATTGTTACCACAGGTGCAGTCTGGCTCGGAATGACTGTTGGCTGCGCACGCTGTCACGATCACAAATACGATCCATTGAGTCAAACAGAATTTTACCAGATGTTGGCTTACTTCAACCAAGTACCGGAAAAAGGTAACAGTGGCTTCGACCCGCGGGCCACCATCACTTCTCCTCTTGCGGCAAAACAAAATCAGACCCTAGATGCGGAAATTAAAGCACTACGCGGGGAATTAGCAAAGCCGCGCGATATCACCAGCGATCTTGAAAAATGGACTCGTACGCTACACAATGAAAAAATTCAGTGGCATGTCGTAATACCAGATTCCATTAAATCCTCCGGCGAATCCACACTCACGCTCCTCCCTGACCATTCCGTTCTCGCCTCGGGAGCGAATCCTGCCAAGGATACTTACGAAATCACAGCAACCACTATGCTGCAAAACATAACGGCGATTCGTCTTGAATGCCTAACGCACGAGTCACTACCGGAAGGCGGACCTGGCCGATACCCTAATTCAAATTTCGTTTTAAGTGAATTTGAGTTGCGCATTAAGTCGCACGATGAAGACAAAAAAGAAACGCCATGGCAAGCGATCAAGTTCGCAAGTGCAACCGCCGAGTACAATCAAGCAAACTATCATGTCAACAATGCAATCGACGGTACAACAGCCGGCAACAACGGTTGGGCTGTTGACGGACCCACCCGTAAAGAACCTGTTGCCTCTATGTTCGTTGCGGAGCAAACATTTAACGAAAACCCTAGAAGCCAACTGCAATTTCGTCTACGTCATGAAGCGTCTTTTGGAAAACACGGGATAGGCCGTCTACGACTGTCCGTTACCACGGCCGACCCGACGAAAATACAATTTGAGCCAATTCCCGCTGAGATTATTACGATTGCCAAAATCGACGCAGCTCAGCGCAACGCAATTCAAATAAAAACTATCACCGAATATTTCCTAGCCAATCACGATCCTCAAAAGTCACTACAGGACAAATTGGCTAATCTAATCGCGGCTAAAAACAACACGTTTCCACCAACAATGGTAATGCGCGACATGTCGCCGACTCGCAAAACATTTGTGCTTAATCGCGGGCAATATAACGAACCCACTACAGAAGTTGGCGTCGGTGTACCCGGCGTCTTTCCGGCGTTACCCACAGATTCCGCGCCGAATCGGCTTGGATTCGCTCAGTGGTTAACACAACCCGATCACCCGTTAACCGCACGTGTGGCTGTCAATCGATATTGGCAACGATTGTTTGGCGTAGGGCTCGTAAAAACTCCTGACGATTTTGGCACACAGGGAGAATTACCAAGCCATCCACAGTTACTTGACTGGCTCGCACTTGATTTTCAAGCTAACGGTTGGGACATCAAACGAATACTCAAGACAATCCTCTTGTCGGCAACCTATCGTCAGTCGCCGCAAGCACCTGCCGCAGCCTATCAACAGGATCCTGACAATCGTCAACTTGCTCGAGGACCACGTATGAGACTGTCCGCTGAAGAAATCCGCGACAATGCCTTAGCGATCAGTAATTTGCTCGTAAACAAAATTGGGGGCAAAAGCGTCTATCCATATCAGCCATTAGGCCTGTGGATGGAATTGAACAATCGCCCCGGTTATTCGCGCAAATACCCTCAAGCCGCAGGTGAGGATTTGTATCGTCGAAGCCTATACACTTTCTGGAAACGTACTGTGCCGTCACCGATGCTCAAGACGCTAGATGCGCCCGAACGCGAATTCTGCACGATCCAACGATCTCGCACCAATACCCCACTGCAATCACTACTGCTACTGAATGCTCCACAATTTGTGGAAGCCGCTAGGCACCTAGCCGGCCAAGTCATGACGCAGGACACAAAAGATCCGCATCAACAAATTATTTATATATTCCGCCTCGTCACTGGACGCACTCCGGCCAAACGCGAAGTCTCCGTTTTGCAGTCCGTATTGCGTTCGCAAATTACGGCTTTTGCAAGTGACACCAACGCCGTCAATGCCCTCTTAGCGGTCGGTGATTCAGACGTCGACAATACGTTGGACAGGCCAACATTAGCTGCTTGGACGATGGTCTGCCGGATGCTACTAAACCTTGACGAAGCCATCAGTAAATAACCACCCTAAATCCAAAGACACACAATCAAATCACAATATCATGACCCATCCATTACAAACAGCGAAACTCATTTCGAACCGACGCCAGTTCTTTGGTAAAACCGCGACTGGTATCGGCACTGCTGCACTGGCAAATCTGCTCACCGGGCAAACAACAGCGACGGCGGCCACTTCAACAGACCGCATCGGTGGTCTACCGGACATCCCACACTTTGCGCCTCGTGCAAAACGTGTCATTTATTTGCTGCAATCAGGCGCTCCGTCACAAGTCGATCTGCTCGCCCATAAACCCTCGCTCGAAAAGCTTCATTTGCAAAACTTGCCCGACAGTATCCGTGATGGACAACGGTTAACCGGCATGACCGCAGGACAAAAGAATTTTCCAATTGTAAAATCGCCTTACAAATTTACTCCACACGGAGAATCAGGGCGATATTTAAGTGAACTCCTCCCACATTTAAGCGGTGTGGTTGATGAATTATGCTTTATCCATTCCATGCATACCGAGGCGATCAACCACGACCCTGCCATCACCTTTTTCCAGTCTGGACACCAGCAACCAGGGCGCCCTAGTCTCGGATCATGGCTCAGTTACGGATTGGGTAGCGAAACAGAAAACTTGCCATCGTTTGTTGTCATGTTGAGCCAAAACACATTTTCGCAGGCGCAACCATTGTATGATCGGTTGTGGGGTGGCGGATTCCTACCCTCTAAATTTCAGGGAGTCAAATTTCGCAGCCAAGGCGACCCAGTTTTATACCTGAAAGATCCGGCGGGACTAAAGCCAAGTCAAATCCGACCGTTACTCGACCAGATCGCCAAACTAAATCGGCTTCGTCAGCAAGAAGTTGGAGACCCTGAAATCAACGCTCGTATCGCCCAGTATGAAATGGCGTATCGCATGCAAACGTCTGTGCCTGAATTGGCCGACGTCTCTGATGAGCCCGAAAGTACTTTCAAACTTTATGGCGACGATTCTAAAACACCCGGCACGCATGCTGCTAATTGTTTGATGGCACGCCGTTTGGCCGAAAGAGGCGTCCGCTTTATTCAAGTCTTTCATCGTGGTTGGGATCATCACAGCAACGTCCAACAACATCTGCCTGGAATCGCCAAGGAAACGGATCAAGGTTCGGCTGCATTAATCGCGGATCTGAAACAACGTGATATGCTCAAAGACACGCTGGTAATTTGGGGCGGCGAATTTGGCCGCACTGTCTATGCCCAAGGAAATCCAGCAACGTTTGGTCGTGATCACCATCCACGTTGCTTTTCGATTTGGATGGCCGGTGGCGGGGTCAAACCGGGAATCGAATATGGCAAGACCGATGATTTTTGTTACAACATCGAAGAAAACCCTGTACATGTTCACGACTTCCATGCCACTATTTTACATTGCTTGGGTATCGATCATGAACGTTTAACCTATCGCTTTCAAGGGCGAGATTATCGACTCACCGATGTTCATGGAAATGTCGTCCATGATATCTTGACGTAATGTCTCTAAGACTTTAATTCCGCGATCGGCTGATAATCCGGTTGTAGATATCGCGGGCGACCCGTCAAATCTTTCAAGGTAACCTGATCAGGTAAAATACCCAAGTTGTGGTAAATCGTGGAAAACACTTCGCTGTAATGCACCGGACGGTCTATCGGATGCTCCGCATACTTATTCGTATCACCGATGACCTGACCGTTGTTCATGCCACCGCAAGCCAACAAGGCCATCGCGGTGTTAGTCCAATGATCACGGCCCGCTTTGTCGTTAATCTTCGGCGTCCGTCCAAATTCACCCCAGATAACAACGGTGACATCATCCTGCATTCCTCGCTCGTGCAAGTCGGAAACCAAAGCGGTTATCCCTTCGTCCAGTTTAGGAATTACTTTCTTCCCACGAGAAAAATTTTCTCCGTGCCAATCGAAATCCGCCCATGAAACGGTTACGCAGCGTGCGCCGGCCTCTACCAAACGACGTGCCAATAAAAACTTTGAATTGATCGCTTGATATCCCTTCGCACTATAAGATAAGATTTCCGGATCATCTTCACCGTAGCGTGCACGAATTGCCGGATCTTCCTGTTCGAGGTCTAAAGCATCTGCCAACTTGCTACTTGTCAGTACGTCTAGAGCTTGTTGAGTAAAGGAATCGGCCTGATCGGGAAATCCACTGCGATCCAAATTGCGTTTGATCGCATCGAGACCACTTAATAACTCACGACGATCATCGAACCGATTGACTAAAACCTCCGGTAAAACCATATCTGTTTTACCATCGCCCGACGGCTGAAAAGGCGCATGTGTTTGCCCAAGAAACCCTGGTCCAGGGAGGTTGTAAGGTAAATGTTCCATATGCATCGACAAATCCAACGTTGCTGGAATTTCGGGAATCACTGGACCATGCACTTTCGATAAAATCGATCCAAGTTCTGGCCAACCACCTTGAGGTTGATTCGCAAAACGATGCCCTGTAACGCATTGAAATGAAGAGTGCCTGCCGTCGGAACCAACGAGTGTTCGAATCGCCGTAAAACGATTCATCATGGCAGCCGTTTTTGGCATTAATTCGGATAGTTGGATTCCCGGAACGTTCGTTGAAATGGGCGCAAACTCACCACGGATATCAACAGGCGCATTAGGCTTCAAATCAATCATATCTTGATGAGGTGGTCCACCGGTCAAGTAAATCATAATGACCGATTTGT
>JABHUV010000189.1 GCA_018658605.1 Planctomycetaceae bacterium
GCGGGTGGGCCAACGTCTAACCAGACACACCTGGCACGCGAGCCACCTGTAGTTCCGGCAGATGGTCGTGACACCAATTACATAACTGCGTTGTCAATATTTCGGCAGTCGTCTGTTGCTCAGCCGTCACAAACCTATTCACTTGGACCTCGCCCGCTGCGATCGCTTCCACTAACTGGGACATATCTTGACGTATTTGCCCAATAAATTCTTTTGTTTTTCCCTCGTCCCATGACGTGCTGAGCAATTGCAATTTTCCGTCTTGACGCTCACGCCGCATATTTACCAATAGGCAATCCACTGCCTTGAGCAAACATCCTTGATGATAAGCCCGCCGCAATGCGTGATCCGCATTAAATTGATAAACAGGTTCGGCGCCAAAATATATCGCCAGCGAACCACACTCTCGAAAACCAAACACAATAGCATCGTCGGCAGCACGACCTGAAACCTCTAATTCCACACGATTCACCAAAACAGTGGCTTCGCGCAAAATATCTTCTCGATCAAATTCTTGCTTGGCCAAGTGCTTACTCCCTCCGTCCAGTTGGATTACGATTCATATTCCAGATGTGGTTCCGTTAATATAAGCATAGTAGCAACGGCCTCCATCTATCAACCCATCAACTGCCAACGCAATAAAACGCAACCGGAAATCACTAAAATGGTATTACAAGAAACGCATCTACTATCGACCGCAAGATTCGACGTTGTTGAAGTCCCCGCAATCGTCGGTGAACCAAATGGCAAAACACGTCAGATTGTGCGCCACCCCGGCGCCGTCACCATTATTCCCTTAGTCGACGAGGATCACGTCTGTTTAATCAACAATTACCGAGTATCCGTTGACAAAGTATTGATTGAATTACCCGCTGGGACACGAGAACCCGACGAAGAACCAATCATCACTGCCGAACGTGAATTGATCGAAGAAACAGGATATCGCTGCGAGCACCTAGAATTCCTACATCGCTTCTTGCTTTCCCCCGGCATTCTCGACGAACAAATGCACCTTTATGTCGCAACAACTCTCACCGCCGGAGCGCCCGCTCGCGAAGCGGGAGAGAAAATTGACAATTTGGTCGTCACTTGGCAACAAGCGATCGATTGGGTCTTTACCGGTAAAATAAAGGACGCCAAAACCATTACCGGACTACTGATGTTCGACTACCTACGAAAAAACCGCTAACCCACCGTACATGTGCAATCCTTATAGTAAACGCAATCACACAGACTTTTATCCTTCCACTGATTCTCATCTATAGCATGCCTCGTTATCCAGACATCCCTGAAATAGAACTACCACTGCTAATTACGGGCGTGGCAGGGGTCTCCGGATACAATGCGTTCAAGTATTACCATGAAAAATATCCAGGCCAAGTCATTGGAACGCGGAGGGAAGAATATTGGCCACTCTCTGGTGACGGCATTGTCGGTTGTGATGTTACCAACAAAGAATCAATCGCTGCACTTTGTCAGCAGTACACCTTTCGGTCAGTCATCAATTGTCTAGGAACGTGCAAGCTAAAGTTCTGTGAACTTGACCCAATCATGGCTCATCGAGTTAATGTGCAAGGCATCAACAATCTGATCAACGCATTGCAACAAAATGATTCTGGCGATGCGACGATGATTCACCTTTCAATCGATTTAGTATTTTCGGGCAAAGACGCGGGAAAACAATATACAGAATCGGACACGCCTGACCCTGTCACCGTCTACGGTAAGACGATGGTCGAAGCGGAGCATATCATTTTGGAGCGCATGCCCCACGCAACCATTCTACGTATTTCATTACCAATGGGCCCTAGTTTCAGCGGTCATGCCGGAGCGATTGATTGGATTCAATCGCGTTTCAAGAACAATAAACCTGCCACATTGTATTACGATGAAATTCGCACTCCCCAATACACCGACTGTCTTAATAAACTCACTCACTGGCTACTGACCCACCCACTGGCTGGCATATTCCATGCCGGCGGTGTACGTCAACTTAGCCTGTTCGAAATCGCACAAATTGTTAATCTTATTGGCGGCTATAACCCATCTTGTCTAATTGGTTGCCCCCGCATCGATGCTGGGCCTATGCCCCCTCGAGCAGGGGATGTCAGCTTAGATAGCTCTCGACTGCAAACAGCATTGGGATTCGTCCCGTTTGATCCCTGGCCGCTCCAAGACATATACGTACCCGTCGACCGATCATGGCATTTGGATCCGCCATCAATTGCTCCAGACGATACAGTCCTAACAGGTTCACCGGAACTTCTCGAATCTGTGCTCTACAACAACCCTGCTCGCTAAAAACCTCATGAATTTCGTGCCGGAAACATTTCCGAATAGTACATTTTAGACCTATAATTAAATATGACCACAATTCGGTTATCACTCCCGCGTTAGATTCTCACAAACAGATTTTCTGGAAATAAATTAGGCTAATGGGTATTCGATTTATTTGTCCAAATTGTGACAAGAAACTCAACGTTAAATCGCACCTAGCGGGAAAACGCGGAATCTGCCCAGATTGCACTACGCGCATCCGTATTCCGAGCGAAACGTCAGTGGGCACCTCAAATCCTGACGAAGCCGCACCGAAGTCCTACCAAGTCGCGGCACAAGCGGAAGACAAAACTCGCGTCCCTCTCTCAATTGAACGATGTCTCCGTGAAAAACCAGATCTGAATTGGTACATTCGCCCAGCTAATGGGAGTGAGTACGGACCCGCCGATAATGAACGACTTCGTGCATGGGTTAGCGAAAACCGTATTGGAGCCGACACCGAACTGCGCCGTGACGATTGGCTGCAGTGGAAACCAGCCAGTGATATCTTCATCGATTTCTCTGCAACGCCCACTTCCAACAATTCATCTACTTCGACAAGCAGCTCGAATCAAAATGGAACAATTTCAACACCATACGAAGAAGATGTTGACCTCGGTGATGAAGAATTCTTGGCGGCTTTAGAATACCAAGCAGATAACACCACCGGCGATTTCACCTTTGCGAATCTCGCCATCAACCAATCAACAATGGCTCAACGTAATTTACAATCACAAGATTCTTCGAAAAACAAGCGGACCACCGGTATCGCCCTAGGTATACTATCGGTCATCATACTTGTATCACTTGTTGTGATTGTTATTTCATCACAACCTTGATCCACGCTCATTACAAACAAGCAACTCAATCACTTGGGACTTACCCCTTCATCTTTCCAAAGGATTTAATTCAATGCGTCAATTTTCTCACCTTGCATTTATTGCCACAATCATCATGACATCGACTGCATTTATCTCAGCAGCAGATAAAACTAAAACAGTCACAGCCAAAGACATTAAGTTAACTGTACCAACGAGCTGGAAACAAGGCGAACTTTCCAATAACCTGCGAACTGCACAATTTGAGGTACCCGCTGTTCAAGGCGACAAGGATGCTGCCGAACTCGTTGTCTATTTTTTTGGCGGGGCAGGTGGTGGAGTCAGCGCAAACTTACAACGATGGGCTGGTCAATTCCAAGGCTCCGGTAAAAAACAAAAGACCTCTGAAGGAAAATCAACTCAGGGAAAATACTATCTAATCGATATTACCGGTGTCTATAACAAGCCTATTGGGCCACCGATTCAACGCAAAACCAATCCGACGGCCGGCTATCAAATGCTTGGTGTTGTGTTAGTCGTTAAAGACAAAGGTAATTATTTTCTAAAACTAACCGGACCTCAAAAAACAGTTTCTCATTGGGCCAGCACGCTACGTACATCTTTCGGAGCTGATATCAAAGACGAAAAGGAAGCGGAACTTGACCAATAATTATATGTGCCAAACGAATAGTTAGCGAAAAGGAATTCGCTGCATAAAGAATCAATCAATGCTATAAAACTGAAAAGTATGGCCGCAAAGGTTTTAGCAAATGAAAATCCATGATTTTCTTGAACACCACGGGATTAGTCGTAATCCTTTCGCCGAGGAAGACGCCAAGTCTGACAAGGTTTTCAAGGATCACTGTATCATCAATACCTATCATCCAATTTGGGATAAGGTTTATGGCGATCCCAGCGAACCAACAACCTCGGTTGTCTTTGGCGAAAAGGGGTCTGGCAAGACAGCGATCTGTCTACAAATTGCTCGACACGTCGATAGCTACAATCAAGAACATCCCGAAGAACGTGTATTCGTCATTCATTATGACGACTTCAATCCGTTCCTCGATCGTTTTCGGGATCAGCTACCAGGCCGCAATGCTACCGCAGACAAAGTCCTCAAGCAATGGAAACTTTGGGACCACATGGATGCGATTCTTACCGCCGGAGTCACTGGTTTAGTCGATGATCTCATGGAAACACCGCCAACACGAGTGCGCACCTCGGGCGAAGTCCAGCCGCAACTAAGCTGCCGCTTAGATCGCCATCAAATGCGGGATCTATTATTACTAGCCGCCTGCTACGACGAATCAACTCAACAAACATTTCTCGGACGCTGGAATCAACTACGCAAGTCACTTGGGTTCTCAGCGATCAAAGCTCAGTGGCAACGCATTCTAGGAATCACGTACTCCGTTATCGCTGTTGCCATTCTTATCACAATGGCGGTACGTGATTTTGGTACAGTGACTGACCGCGGTTTTTGGTTCATGCTTCTCGGATCACTCGCCGTCAGTTGGACACCGTGGTGCTGGAAGTCTGCTCAGAATCTATTCCGTTCCCATGGAATATTACAAAAAATGAGAGTGGGGAATCGGGAAGCGGGATCACTACGCAAAGTGCTGATGCAATTCACCAACGACGAAATCGATTCCCAACCACTACCCAACAAATCAAGCACCGATGACCGCTATGAATTACTCATAAAATTTCAAAGCATCTTAAAAACCTTGGGATTTTCGGGAATATTAGTTCTGGTTGATCGAGTCGATGAACCCCACCTTATAAATGGTTCTGCTGACTTAATGAAAGATCTGCTCTGGCCCATGCTCGATAACAAATTCCTCAAACAGCCGGGCATTGGCATCAAGCTCATGTTGCCGATTGAATTGGCTCGGTTTATTGAAAAGGAAGATCGCCAATTTTACCAACGAGCACGTCTCGATAAACAAAACATGATCAAATCATTCGGCTGGACGAGCGAATCGCTTGTCGACGTTGCCAACGCTCGTCTAAGAGCCTGTAGCGACCGAGATAATGCTGCTACGCTTAATGATCTATTCGATGATTCCGTGTCGCAGCGGCGCATTCTCGACGCGCTGAAAATGCTTCGCGTTCCTCGGCATCTGTTTAAATTTCTATATCAACTCAGCGTCGATCACTGCAACTCCTATACCGACCAAGCTCCGGGGTTTCAAATTGATTCAAAGACGTTTGAAACAACATTCGCCGTTTTTCTACGAGAACAAGACGCCTTCGATCATGGGCTTAGCGCGGGTTAGTGACGGCGGACACCACCGCTACGCCACGGATGTTAGTTTTTGTATTAATACGGCAGGGGGACCCCTACTTGCAAAACCGGCTTGTGTGCCGTAAAAAATGAAATGAATTTATGGTCAACTTCGAATTATAAGGACGAACCCGCAATGTCTGACGACACACCAAAAGTAGGAATCATCATGGGCAGTGATAGCGATTGGCCCAAAATAAAAAAAGCGGCGTATGCACTTGCTGAATTTGATGTACCCTATGAAATTCAAGTCATGAGTGCCCACCGGACTCCCGAACTTGTCAGTCAATACGCATCGACTGCAATCGATCGCGGCCTACAAGTCATTATTGCGGCAGCTGGCGGAGCTGCTCACTTAGCAGGCGTTGTTGCAGCACACACGACCCTTCCAGTCATTGGGCTACCAGTTCCTACCGCTGAAATGGGCGGCATGGACTCACTTTTGTCCACCGTACAGATGCCTGGTGACGTACCAGTTGCCAGTATGGCTGTTGGTATGGGCGGACCTCGTAATGCCGGTCTGTTCGCTGTGCAAATCATGGCAACTGCTTGTCCCGACCTGCGAGAAAAACTAGTTGACTTTAAACAGCGACTCGTCGGCCAAATCGAAGCGAAGAACGCGGCGTTACAACAGGCTATCGAGGCGGATGCGTAGCCACCATCCACAAACGCTCCAATGGAACGGTGATGTAGGTGGTTATTTAACAATAATTGATCAAACCGCCTTGCCGTTAAACGTTACGACCATAGATTGTCGTAACCTTGAGTCAGTCGTACACGCAATTCGCGTTTTGCAAGTTCGTGGAGCACCGGCTATCGGAATCGCGGCTGCCTATGGAATTTGTGTGGGCCTGCAAACCATCGACGCTGACCAATGCACTACACAACAATTTGATGAACGTCTGCAACACTGTGTCAAGCAACTCGCAGACAGTCGCCCTACCGCTGTTAACTTGTTCTGGGCGCTGCAGCGAATGCAGAGTGTAACCCAGACGTTGCGGCAAGCCGGACAACTACCAAGCCCGATTATGAAAGCGTTGCTTAAGGAAGCGATTGCAATTCATGACGAAGACAGAGAAATGTGTCATGCGATCGGTAAGCACGGCGCTACGCTTCTCGATCATGGTCAAGGCGTTCTGACACACTGTAATGCAGGTGGCTTAGCAACAAGTGAATACGGCACTGCTCTATCCGTGCTGTTTTCCGCTCAGGACCAAGGCAAAACTCTGCACGTTTTCGTTGACGAAACTAGGCCACTTCTGCAGGGTGCCCGATTGACCGCTTGGGAATGCCAACAGCGCAACATTGCAACGACACTAATATGCGACAACATGGCCGCGCAGGTAATGTCAGAAGGAAAAATCCAAGCGGTCATTACAGGCGCAGATCGGATTGCTGCTAACGGAGACGTTGCCAATAAGATCGGCACATATGGACTGGCCATTCTCGCAAAACACCACCAAATTCCATTCTACGTCGCTGCTCCTAGTAACACATTCGATTTATCACTGAGCACAGGAAAGGGCATTCCAATTGAACAGCGTAGCAGCGAGGAAATCACCCAAGGGTTTGGAAGACAGACCGCGCCTGACGGCATCAACACTTATAACCCGGCATTTGACGTTACGCCTGCGGAGCTTATCACGGCAATTATCACGGAACAGGGAATTATCTCGCCAGTATCCAGTGAAGCAATCGCGGCGCTGCTATGATTTGAGCGTGCGTGCGATGAGCAACACGGCAGCGATCATAAAGCAGGCACCTAGTGGCACAACCAGTACGCCAACACCAGGGTCACCGTTAAACGTAAATATTCCACCTGCGAAAAACCCGCCTGGTAGGAGTATGCTAGCGGTAATAAGACTCGGTGAAATCCATCGATGCGGCATCGCGCTCTCGCCGCTGTGCACCGTGAGAGCAAACGCAAGGTGCACTAGCCCCAGCAATGTGCCATGCGCATGAGCTAGCCGCCACAACACTTGACGAGTGTCATTGGTCATATATGGTGTCCACTTAAATCCTATGAGGCCCTCTAGGACTGTGCCCATCAAAACAAATACAAATAAGGACCACCAGCCAAAACGTAAATGTCGTTTTACTGTTTCAGTACGCCGGACCGTCGATTCTCCCGTTACCGATTCCGCATTGCCCGAGTTAACAATTTCGTTTCCAATGTCTACCATCGATTCAATGCACTCCGGTAAAAACAACTGTGTGACGACCATTCCTGCAAAAACATTGCCCGATTGTTACGTTGTTTGAGCAGAAACTCAAGCACAAATACATCGAGTTGGCCAACTGCTTTGCGCAACGTCTCGCCAAATGCCCAACCTTACTAACAATTCTGAGGTTATTTAGACGTCAATTCTTTTAGCCGTTGGTCAGCTTTACCAGAAGCTTTTATCATGACAGATTCTAACGTAACGGCTTTACCGCCGAGACGTTTAGATTCGTCGGCTGCTTCCATGAACGCGTAAATTTCTAGTGATTCCTCGCTTTGCACCGGTACGACACCACTACGAAAAAATTTCACGATATCGACCACTAATGGTCGGTAACCTTGATAAGGACCAATCTCAGAGATGCCCTTGTCACCAAATGCAGTGCCACCATATCCCCCCTTGTAATTTCGGATGCCTCTGAAAGTGCCAACTCGACCGCCCTCCCAAACACCTGTCACGTATTCGGTATCCTTAGTCGAAACACGTGTTACTTGCTCACAGCCGGTACCCATCACAGTAAACAAAGCTTCTACGCCGTGGATACCATACCAAAATAGGTCTGGATGAGTTGGTTCTAAGTTTGCTGGACTAAATGCCATA